>JAFZUH010000033.1 GCA_017618435.1 Bacteroidales bacterium
AAATAATTATACAAATAATCAAACTGCAAAGCCACTCCGAACACATTGGCAAAGGCTCGGGCGTAGGCTGCCCCTATTTGTATTTTTCCAAAATTATGGTCCCCATAAAATTGTGCATTCAAGGCAAAAGAACCTATTTTGTCTGCATAATATACTCCACTGACCATCATTGTTGAAGTGGAAGCCAACAAATAACGATTATCATAATGTATGCCTATGCCCGATTTGTTGTAAAAACCCAACGCCCCCTGATTATTGTTGCACGACCAGAAATCAACAAGGGCAACAGACACATCACCCATAGCCTTGGATTTGCCCCCAACAGCAAATGGACGATTCCACGCATAAGAAAAGGTACTAATAACAACAAAAACAAAAAGCAGAACTTTTCTCATTTGTCTATTTCGTTTGCAAAAATATCATATTATACAAAAGTAATAAAAATTTTCGGATTACTGCTCAAAAAGCAAGATGATTTTGCATACGAAACGCCAATGGACTCATTCCCGTAGCACGATGAAAGAACGTACCGAAATGACTCTGATTTTTGAAACCAAGCCTATCGGAAATTTGCTGAACAGAAAGAGAAGAAGTTAACAATAATGATTTTGCCTGACGGATAAGGGCTTCGTTGATGCAATCACCGGCTGTTCTGCCTATCACTTGTTTTATCACATTGGCGATGTATTTGGGTGATAAACATAACTCAGAGGCATACCAATTGATTGTGTGATATTCTTGACAATGCTTATCCACAAGAGAAAGAAAACACCCGGTAATGTCTTCTGCCCGAGAAAGCGGTTTTTGCAAAGAAATACTATCTGTATAATAACTAAAGAGAAAAGACATAAGCGAGCGAATAAGTTGTATTATTGTTGTTTGGCGATTGGGAACATTGTCGTGCATTAGTTTTTCCATAAGGTCAAGATAGTACATTATTATCTGCATTTCATGTTTATTAAGAGCACAAACAGGGCGGACATAAGCATAACGCAACACATCAAGAGGAATTTGAAGTGCCAAATCTTCGACTATAGTTGGAGAATAAGCAAGAATACGCATTTTGAGGTCAGGCGTATTGCCTTGGTAATGCAATATATGGTCATTGAATATATACACGGCTGACGGAAACGTCATGACAGCATCAAATTGATTTATTTGTCCATAAAGCGTTCCCTTTGTGATGAAAAGAATAGCATAATCGTTGGTGTGAAAATATTCAGGTGTATTTGCATTGGAAAAGTCGCCAATTTCGGCTATGCGAATCAAGTCATTCCTCCACGAAGTGCACTTAATAACACTTGTCGAGGTGTGCATAACAGGAAGTATTTTACTATGGGATTTCATAAAAATAATAATTTGTATGCAAAGATACTGCTTTTTTGTTTCGTACAAATATATTTTAGAACAAAAATAAAAGTAGAAAAAAATAATATTCTTTGCTGTTTTTTATCAGAACATGTAAAATAGAACAATCTTTGTGGAAAACAGACAACGTATATACAGACAAAAAGCAGTATTTTTGCAAAATTAAATTTTAAAATCGTTTTATAATATGAAAAGAGTTTCTGCATTTTCTTTATTGGTATGGATGTGTTTTTACACTATGGCACAAAATGTTACGCTCTCTTTTACAGGGAGAGACATTAATAATTGTTATGTACAACTAAACCGAATACATATCACCAATCACACCCAAGGATGGCAAAAAAACCTCTTTTGGCCTGATACCACATTGACAATGCAACATAGCACCAATATGACAGAATGGGGGCAAGAACAAACATTACAATTTTCACAAAACAACCCGAATCCGTTTAAGGCAACTACTGATATAAACCTATCGGTAACAAAAGAAGGAATGACAACATTGGCAGTTGCAGATGTAAATGGACGTGTGCTGGCAACACATACTTTGTTTTTACAAATGGGTGTCCACTCGTTCCATATTAATCTTGCTGCCACAGGTACCTATGTGCTGTCTGCTTATCAAAACGGACAAACTTCTTCCATCAAAATGGTATGCAATGGAAGCGGAACCCAAAACAAAATTGAATATCAGGGTCTTGTAAAAATGCAAGATTTTTTGTCTTTTCAATCCCAATCGCATAGCCAAACCTATCCTGTCATTTATGGAGACAATATAGAATATGTGGGATACGCCACTATTAATGGAATAGAAATAGTTGCTCAAAACATTGCACAAGCACAAGGAACCTCTCAAACTTTCATTTTGCGGTTTGTTGAAACAGAAAAACAACAAGCCGAAGTATCCTTAACAACAAGCAATTTAATGACGGAGTTGGACAAAACCCAAAAATCTGAAGGGACAGAAAAAGCCAATGATACAGGAAAAACCAATGATTTTCGCGTTGCTCTTTCTTTGAGTCCGTTTTCATTGAACCAGTTTGAACAAGGATATAGTTTTGTTGTTGGCAATAAAACTGCATCTACACCGGCAGAACTGCAAAAAATTTACCGTGAACTCGGCTCTACGGAAATGTATGTCCGTATTGGTACGAAACGTCATAAAACAGATGAAAATACTGTTGACGGCAAGCCGGATGAAAATGCCAATGTCCATACATTTGACCAAGCCATACAATTGTGCCAGATTGCGGCAGAGTTGAATATTCCCATCAACCCTGAAATAATGTGTGCCTACACCTACATGGATATGATGGAATCGCAAGGCCCACGTTTTGAAGAGTATGCGGAAATTTACGCCTTGCAAAACGGCAAAGAGTGGTCAGAATTAACACTTGACGAAATCTGTACTGTACTTGAAGCCTACGGGACTTTTATCGGGGAAGCGATTCTCAAGACCGGTTGTACGGTGAACAATTGGAATCTAGGCAACGAAGCCAATTTCTGTTTCGCCGGCATTGGCATCAAAGCCAAAACCGCCGTAAATCCCAAATTGGCAAAAACTTCCAACCTCAAACGGTATTTGGCTCCGACATTTTCGGTATGGTGGCTAAAAAAGCATGTGTGGCAGTATAATGCAGCCGCATACGCAGCAGTAAAAAGAGGAATATTGAACGCTTATGAAAAATTGGGCATGGATATTTCCAATGTCAAGTTCTCAACTCATATTGCCACAGTTGTCTTTCCTCCCAGATGCAGTGTAAAGTTTTTCAACTACATGAAAGAAAAAGGATATGAAATGGATGTCGCTGGCATCAGTTACTATCCGAGTGCACCATCTATGTCTGCAAACCGGAAGAAACTCTTGAAAAAAACCGTTACCAAAATCAACGACAAGTGCGGACTTAAAGTATTTATCGGTGAATTTTCTTATCCTTCAGGCAAAATGGAAGGTGCTTTTGCAGGCTGGAACAAAAAACTTAAAGGCTACAAACACAACCAACAAGGACAAGCCAATATCTATGCCGATGTGATAAAATGGGGAAAAAAGAACGGCTTGGCCGGTATTCGTTATTGGGCTCCAGATTATGAAGGTTGGTATTCAATGTCAATGTTTGAATTTGCCAATAAAAAAGGAACGGCTAAAGATATTTTGCAAAATCATAAAGAACTTATCTCAAAAGAGTAGACCAAAAAATTCTTTTTAACTATGAGTAATTCAGTTTGCTACGCTCTCTGAACTACTCATAGTCTGTCTAATAACCCATTTTAGCCTACTATTTTGACCAATTGAATACCCTAAACGCAAAAATAGCCTACTTTTTGACCAATAAACTAGAATTTACACACTTTTGGGAATAATACCAATTTTTTTTCGTTGATGGCTGCGTTTTCCCAGCTCTTTTCATTCTAAAAATTGTAAGGGTTACAAAATTTGGGCAATAGCCAATCCTGACACAACAAAACGGACAAACCTACCCACCAACATCAGAACGGACACTTTTATCGGATTGATACGCATAAATCCCAATCCCAAAGCAATTAAATCGCCGACAAAAGGCAGCCAAGCAAAAAATGCCGAATAAACACCATATTTTTGTATTTTTGTCTGAAACCTTTCAATCTTTTCACGAGGGGTTTTCATATATTTTTCTACCCACTCCCATTTACCAAGATAACCTAAATAATAGGTTGTAAGCCCTCCTAAAAAATTGCCTGCCGTAGCCACAAAAATACAAATCCAGACATTTGAACCTAAATAAATAAGTCCAGATAATACTATTTCCGAACTTATCGGTATAATTGTCGAAGCCAAAAAACTTGACAAAAACAAGCCCAAATATCCGAGTTTAATCAAACTTTCCACCGATATATTTGGGCTTTGAAAAAAATAGTTAAATATTGTTTATTTTGCTGCAATTGCGGCCAAAGCAATGGAATACATTTTTGTTTTGGCAGAATCACCGCGTGAAGTCAAAACACAAGGTACTTTCGCACCCATTACCATAGCACCCAATTCGCCACCTGCCAATTTGGTATTCGATTTATAGAACACATTGCCTGTTTCTATATTCGGGAAAAGCAAACAATCGGCATCGCCGGCAACGGTACTGTTGAGTTTCTTTATCTGTGCACTTTCTTGATTGATAGCCACATCTAAGCCAAGAGGCCCATCAACAAAAGCACCTTTTATTTGTCCTCGGTCTGCCATTTTGGCAATTATAGCAGCATCAACACAAGCCTGCATTGCGGGCAGCATTTGTTCGGTTGCAGCCAAAAGTGCCACTTTGGGTTTTTCTATTTGCAACGATTGTGCTGTTTTTATCAAATAATTGGTGATAGCAATTTTTTGATTCAAATCAGGAGCAGGAATAATGGCTACATCTCCACAAACTATCAATTTGTGATATTTGGGAGTTTCTATAACTGTAACGTGACTCAAAACGGCTTTCGGTCCGGGCATCAAACCTGTTTCTTTGTTCAAAATAGCACGCATATATTTGTCTGTGCTCAACAAACCTTTCATCAGCACATCGCCTTCGCCTTTGTTGATTAAGCCTACCGCTACAGCACCTGCTTTGTTTTCATCGGCTTCTTGTACAATACGGAATTTTGACATATCAAAGCCATGTGCTTGACAAACACCTGCAATGGTCGCTTCATCGCCTACCAAAGTTGCATCTACGATACCTGCTTGTACAGCATTGTAAACGGCTTCTATGGTGTGTTCGTCGTTAGCGTATGCTGCTACCAGTCTTTTTCTCCCTTTCGATTTGACAACTTCCAAAAGTTGGTCTAATTTTGTTATGCTCATTTTTTATTATATTTTTATTTATTTGATAATCTTATTTTTACAGAATTATATAGTCATTATTTCTTTTTCTTTAATGGAGAAATATTTGTCTATTTCTGCAATAAATTCATCGGTAACCTTTTGAATATCTGTTTCTAATTTTCTAATTTCATCTTCTGAAACGCCGTTGTCTTTCAATTTTTTTGCCTGTTCATTGGCATTTCTGCGGATATTACGGACATTCACTTTGGCTTGTTCGGTTTCTTGTTTTGCTTTTTTCACCAATTCCTTACGGCGTTCTTCTGTCAAGGCAGGAACAATGATACGGATAATTTCACCGTTGTTTTGCGGATTAAAGCCCAAATTGGCAGCCATAATCGCTTTTTCGATAACAGGTATCATATTCTTTTCCCAAGGTTGAATGGCTATCTGTTTGGGGTCAGGAGTAGTAACACTTGCCACTTGGTCTATGGGGGTCATGGTTCCATAATAATCTACTTTGACACCGTCTAACATTTTAGGATTTGCTTTTCCTGCACGGATTTGTTCCAATTCTTTTTCCAAAAAGCCGAGAGAAGTTTTCATGTCATTTTTCATTTCGGCCAAACATTGTGTACTATTTTCTACCATATTGCAAATTTTATAAATAATTCTAATACTAATTTTCTTCTGTTGGAGATTGGTCTTCCGATTTTTTTTCTTCTCCTTGTTCTTCTATTTGTTTCTGAATACGTTGTGCTTCTTTTTCGACATAAGAATTACCCCATTTGAAAACAATCAAATAATGGAAATAAACTATTATGCCCCAAATTAGGGTAACGGCCAAGAAAAACTTAAAAACCATCGAAGCCAAATCGCTGTCTTTAAACAAGAAATAATATAATAACCAAAAGATAATACAAATTAACAAAAAGACGGTAAAATGTATTTTCATGCGTACTCTCTTACGAGCCTTGCGATAAAGTTTTTTTTCATCTGTTATCATTTTTGACGAATTGTTGTCTGTTTCCATATTTTATCCGTTTTTTAGTCTGTTGTCTGTTTTATTTTGAAATAATTGTTCCTATTGTTTGCCCTTCCACTATCTTCGAAAGATTTTCTTTTGTGTTCATATCAAAAACAATAATAGACATATTGTTTTCTTTACAAAGCGTAAAGGCTGTCATATCCATAATTTTCAGCCCTTTTTCATAGGCTTGGTCAAATGTAAGGGCATTGAATTTTTTCGCATCGCTGTATTTTTCCGGGTCTTTGTCGTAAACACCGTCTACACGGGTGCCTTTCAACAATACATCGGCTTTTATTTCTATGGCACGCAATGCCCCTGCCGAATCGGTAGTGAAATACGGATTGCCTGTACCTCCGCTCATAATAACAATATAACCGTTTTCAAGATAATGTATCGCTTTTTTTGCACTCATTTTTTCGCAAATCGGGTCTATCGCCAACCCGGACAAAACAACGGCTTTGCAACCCATGGCTTCCAATTGCCCTTGCAAAGCCATACTATTGATGGTTGTTGCCAACATGCCCATATAATCACCTTGCACGCGGTCAAAACCATGTTTGGCTCCCTGCATGCCACGAAAAATGTTGCCGCCACCGATAACAACACCGATTTGAACACCTTTGCTCTGTGCAGATTTTATTTCCGTAGCAAAATAATCCAACATATCCGTATCTATGCCTTGTGCAGATTTGCCTCCTAACGATTCCCCACTTATTTTCAATAATATTCTTTGATATTTCATTTTATCAGATATTTGTGTATGTTTTTACATAATTATATCAAATATGCAAAGTTAGAAAAAAATATGAATGATTGGCAACTTTTTCCGCTGTTTTTTTATTTTCACAAATTTATTCTTTTCCCCTCTTTAATTTCATAACAAAAAAAGGCTATTGTTAATAGCCTTTTTTATTTGTTATCCAATTTGCTTTATATCTTTCCCAATTTCCAACCAAGAGTAAGCACAAAATTCTGACTACGCTTGTTTAAAGAATAGGTGTTTATATTGTCGGTATCATAAAACACTCCGTTATCGTTGGTGATTCTATATTGATAAGCAAAGTCGGCAAAGAAATTTTTTCCTTTAAATCCCAAACCGCAAGCAATAGTATGCCTGCTGCCGTCTTTGTCCAAATCTCTATACGGATTG
>JAFZUH010000349.1 GCA_017618435.1 Bacteroidales bacterium
CGCTTTTAAACTCAACCGTGGAATAGGTCTATAGCCCAATTGAACAAAATATTCTTCTGCATTGCTTCCCAGATAATGTCCGAGATTGATGTCTCCGGTGGTAAATGCTGTTGTAGGAATAAAATGTTGATATGTATTGGGATTTGTCCGCGTATATTCAAAGGTTAAAGAAAAAGTTTTGGGTAGTCCACTGAAACAAAATCCTGCTTTCCAACTAAAGTAATTTGAATGTTTTTCTTTGTCAAACATACGTTTGATAGACAATTCATCTATAAACATGGAAGTATAGAAATGTACATATTTCAGGTTCCGGCAACTAATATCAAAAAACAATTGGGTATTGTGTCCTGCACTGTTGCTTGTTGCATTGTAATTGTCATCAACAGCCTTGTAGAACATAAAAGGGATTAAATACATAAACTGAAAGCCCACATCGCTATATACCACAGAATTGCCTATGTTGAAATATAGATTTTTTATCGGGCGGAAAGTGAGCATAGAAGCGGCTATATATTTGTCCCTCATTACAGTACGCTGTTTGCCGTTGCTTGTAATATAAGAGGCATTGCTATCTACAACATTGGAAGACAAAGCCCCGTGAAAATAATTGTATTCAAACCATTCAACAGGGTTGAGTTTGAATTTTATCATGGCGTATGGGAGCGTTCTCCCTGAAAGAATATTTGAACCGTTGTAAGCATTGCCCCAAGTGATATTGTCATGTATCAATCCTACCGAACCCCATTTCCAAGCAAAACTGATACCTCCTCTGACATTGAAAAAATCGGTATTCCCTTCTTGTCCTTTCAGAATGGCACCTTGCATTTGCGTAAGTTTGTCGGGGGTACTCATAGGTTTGCTTTGTGAATTGTCGGTAACATTGACATAAAAAGCAAAATGTTTGCCTATATAACCTGTCATTTCTCCTCCTCCCCAGTAACGATAGGCAAAACCGTTTTTATTTAAGGAATAAGCATAAAATTCGCCTCCCCAAATGGGTTTTATAGCCAATTTGAACCATTTGCTTGAAAAATACCCGCCCAACGGATACAAACAGATATTGCTGTGTTCGCGTTTGGGAAGCATATTTATTTTATAGTCCGACTTGGGGGCATTGTTTTCTATATTAAATTCCAACAAATGAAATTTAAGTTCTTTTTTTTGAACATTGTTTAACTTTTCTATCTGTGTTTCAACTTCATTCAACTTTTCAACAACAAAGGTTCGGCTATATGGCTTTATGGCACTGTTCAGTTCAATGAGATGCAAATTGGCCATTTCGTCCAAAAACTCATATACGCTACGGTGTGAAGTATGAAAAGGATTGTCCTGTGCCCTTGTCTCCCAAAGAAAGCAAAAACACAACAAACAGAGAACCAACTTTTTAATATTTATCATAAAGTTTGTTACTTTCAAGTTGCAAATGCAATTTGTAGGTTAAAAAATTAAAATACAAAATTAGCCAAAAAATATTCAAATGGAAGTAAAAATTCTATTTTTTTTACCATAAAACGACTTAATTTATTCTGTGTCAATTTAATAAACTCATCTTCAATATGATTAGAAATAGAAGAAATCCCCATAAAAATGTATTGTCAAATAAGTCTATTCAAATTCACCTTTGTCCCTCTTTTTACCTATATTTTTAATCCGCATTGTAGCATTTTTATAAAATATTGATTTATATTATTTTAATAAAATGCAAAAAATAATAACACAAAAAAAGTGTATAATTTTATCAAAAATAACACAAAAAAAATGTATTTTTGCAGCGAAAAACACACAAAAAAATGGAAAGAAGTATTTATCAAAAATTATTGTATTGGAAGAATCGTCCCGACCAGAAACCATTAATCCTATTAGGAGCACGTCAAGTAGGAAAAACTTATATTTTGCAGGAATTCGGTAAACGAGAATTTGACAATATGGTATATGTAAATTGTCAACGTAATAATATCTGCGAACGTCTTTTCCGTGATTTAGATGTCAAACGAATTGTTACAGAATTGGAACGGCACTTCAATACTGACATTAAGGCGGGCAAAACCCTAATCATTTTTGATGAAGTACAAGAAGCGAAAAATGCCATCACTTCGCTAAAATACTTTTGCGAAGAACTCAACTCTTTACATGTAGCAGTAGCAGGCTCTTTATTAGGAATACAACTACGTGAAGAAGAGTCGTTTCCCGTAGGAAAGGTACATTCCATCAATATGTATCCGATGACTTTCTTTGAATATTTGGCAGCATGTGGACAACATCGTATGTTAGCATTACTAAAAAATCTCGATTGGGAATCCATGCAAATTCATAACGAAAAACTGACAGAACTTTTACGACAATATTTCTTTGTAGGGGGAATGCCGGAAGCGGTTTTGAAATACATTGAAACCGGAAATGTACGCGAAGTACGTGAAGTACAACGGGAAATTTTAGAAACCTATTACCATGATATGGCCAAGCACACCAAGACCCAAATACAGCGAATCCATCAAGTATGGCAAAGCATACCTGCTCAACTATCGCGTGAAAATAAGAAATTCTTTTATGGTTCACTCCGCAAGGGTGCTCGTTCCAAAAACTTCGAATTAGCATTGCAGTGGCTAATTGATGCTGGATTGGTATATCGTGTAGAACGATGCAAAAAACCCGTTCATCCTCTAAAATTCTATGCTGACAACAATGCTTTCAAACTATACATGCTTGACTGCGGACTATTGGCGTGTATGTCGGAAGCAAATCCTAACATGCTTTTGTTAGATAATAATGCTTTTATCGAATTCAAAGGTGCATTTGCTGAAAACTTTGTGCTACAACATCTAAAGACCATCCCTAATAGTTCTGTTTTCTATTACAGCAAAGATAACTCCACTTTAGAAATTGATTTTCTGTTTCAAACGGAAGAACACATCTTTCCAATAGAGGTGAAAGCAAATACAAATGTACGTAGTAGATCTTTGTACCTATTTGTAAATGAAGATTTTAAAGAACAAAAATTAATAGGACTACGTTTCTCTTTGCAACCTTATATCCGACAATCTTGGATGGAGAATGTGCCATTATATGCCATAGAAAGCGTATTAGAAAATGGCAATGCTAATCTATAAGCTGATAGCGAATAACATAATAAGCCTATATTTTTGACAGATATGTTTAAATTTTTGTGGAAGATAAAAAAACAGCCAGCAATTATTAGTTGAAATTAAGTTATATAAGACAAATATTCCGCAACTTTAGGAAGATTTATTCCGCAATTTTAGGAAATTTCATTCCGCAACTTTAGGAAAATAATCGGATATTTTTTAGGGGGGGGAATTTCGGATTGTGTTATTTCAATTTTAGTTTTAACTTCACAAATTCTTACCACAATTACAAGCTAATTCTCTTTATTGCTGTTTATTATGGAAGATTTTTCGTTCTAAAAATTTCAGAAACCTAAAAAAATGTGATTTTTTGCACAAATTTTGTTCTGAAAATGTGATTTTTTGCTATTTTTGCATTCTGAAAATGTGATTTTTTAGTATGGAACTTCTTAAAAGAAAAATAGATAGTTATTTGATGGATTGGAAAAACAATCCAGATAGAAAACCGCTCATTGTAAAAGGAGCAAGACAAGTTGGAAAAACGGAATCAATACGTGCTTTTGGAAAAGCAAATTACCAATCGGTCATAGAGATTAATTTCGTACTTCAAAAAAAATTCCGCGATATTTTTGATGATGGGTATGATGTTGACACAATCATCAAAAATATTTCTCTTTTGGAACCTTCATGGAAATTTATTCCTCACCATACTTTACTATTTTTTGATGAACTTCAAAAATGTCCCGACTGTGCCACGTCGCTTAAATCTTTTTGCCAAGACAGACGTTTTGATGTCATTTGTTCCGGCTCATTGATGGGCATTTATTATGAGAAAATTGAATCCAATGCAGTGGGATTTAAAGAAGATTACGTAATGCATTCCATGGATTTTGAAGAATTTTTGTGGGCAAAAGGATATTCACCTTCCCAAATAGAAGATATTTACGCTCACATGATTAATATTCAACCGTTTACGCAACTTGAAATGGATGTTATGACAGGTATTTTCCGTGATTTTATGTGTATTGGAGGAATGCCGGAAGTTGTTAAAATGTATATTAAAAACGGACATTTCGGAGGTACGTTGAAATTGCAACGACAACTCTTAAAAGACTATGAGGAGGATATAAGCAAATACGCTAAAGAGAGTGACAAGGCAAAAATTATAGCGGTTTATAACCATATATCCGCTTTTTTGGCAAAGGAAAACAAAAAATACCAGATTACAAAAATTGCAAAAGGAGCACGGAACCGCGAATATATAGGGGCTGTTGACTGGTTGAAAGAAGCAGGTGTAATCAATGTATGCTATTGTTTGAATAATGCAGAACTGCCATTGAAAGGCAATTATGATGCCGATTGCTACAAGATTTACTATCACGATACAGGATTGTTGGTCGCCTCATTGGATGAAGAGGCTCAAGAAGACCTTCGCAATAACAAGAACTTTGGCACTTACAAGGGAGCACTTTATGAGAATATAATAGGTGAAACGCTAATTAAATCGGGCTACGACCAACTCTATTTTTATAAGCACGACAACCCTTCTTTGGAGATGGATTTTTTTATTAGAAATACTGATTCGCTCATACCCGTTGAAGTTAAAGCCAAAGATGGTCCCACTGCGTCTCTCAATCATCTTATCCAATGGAAATCCTATCCGGACATCCATTGGGGAATTAAATTCTGTTACAAAAATATCGGCTGGAATGGTCAGTTTTTTACCTTTCCATACTTTCTCGCCTTTTTATTGAAAAGATTTCTGAAAGAAAATACATTGCCGAAATAGTAAGCTGAAACAAGAAAAACCGCCCTCAAATTGTGTATTTCCAGAAAATATTGACTCCAGCTGGTACCTGCAAACTGCATCTACAGAAATGTGGAGTGTAAGAACTCTTGACAGAAACATCAGCACGCAATATTTTGAACGACATTTCAAACAGCCGCAAATTTCGGAAAATTTTGAAAACAAATCGTTTCCGGATAAATTGGAGATATTAAAAAGTCCTGTCATGGCCGAATTTCTCGGTTTTAAACAAGACACTGATTTTTCAGAAACGGATTTGGAGAAAGGACTGATTTCGCATTTGCAGGATTTTTTGGTAGAAATGGGACGCGGGTTTGCGTTTGTTGCCCGTCAACAGCATATTTTCACCGATATGGGAGACTTTTATATCGACCTTGTTTTTTATAATTATTTGTTAAAATGTTTTGTCCTCATTGACTTGAAAAAAGGACAAATCACACACCAAGATGTGGGACAGATGGATATGTATGTGCGAATGTACGATGATGTAAAACGTACCGAAGGTGACAATCCTACCATCGGCATTGTACTTTGTAGCGAAACCAGCAAGGATATTGCACGCTATTCAATATTACATGACAGCAACAACCTTTTTGCCGCCAAATATATGCCTTTAATGCCTACAGAAGAAGAACTTCGTCGCGAGATAGAGCAACAAAAAGAATTGTATAATTTGCAACAGCAAAAAGATATTTCTCTCTAAAAATATATGTATTTCCACAAAAATTTCAAGTGCAAGGTACAATAAAACTTCCATATTTTCCTGTTTTTTGTCAGTTAAACTTCCATATTTTCCCAATTATTATCTTGCAAACTTCCATATTTTCCTAATTTTTACTTTTTAGGTTCAACCTCAAAAAGTTGTCTTAACAAAAATCATACATAATTCCAAAATTCAGGATAAAAGTTGCATTTATTTGTTGAATTTAGGACTTGAATCAAAAATAGTATAATCCCCTTCTTAAAAATCCGGCAATTTTCCATTATAATGGAAAAAAGTTATAACAATTTTCCATTACATCATAAAAAAGTTATATATTTGCACTTGAAATTTCAATATGTCGCTTATGGTAGAAAGAAGCATTAAACATCTGATAGAAAACAGGTTATATCATGGAAAAGTTATTATTCTGACAGGACCGAGACAAGTCGGGAAAACAACTTTGCTACGAATGTTAATGAAAGATGTGGACAAAAAAACACTTTTTTTAAATTGTGATGAACCGGATGTGCGGAAAAAACTATCTGACGCAACTTCAACACAATTGAATGCGGAAACCGCAGGTGCAGAACTTATTTTGATTGACGAGGCACAAAGGGTAAACAATATCGGCTTGACCTTAAAACTTTTAGTGGACAATTTTCCTGAAAAACAGATAGTTGTTACCGGTTCTTCCGCTTTAGAACTGTCCAATTCCGTCAATGAACCTTTAACAGGAAGAAAATATGAATACAACTTATTTCCTTTTTCAGCTGCTGAATTATATGCTCATCATGGAAAAGATATTGAGCAAAGATTACTAGAGCGAAGACTTGTTTACGGTTCGTATCCTGAAGTGATTAAAATGGAAGGTGAAGAACGGGAAGTTCTCACCAATCTCGCAGGAAGCTACCTATACAAAGATATTTTCGCTTTTCAAGACGTGCGCAAACCCGAAATCATAGAACAATTGCTACAAGCATTGGCTTTGCAAGTAGGAAATGAGGTATCGTTCAATGAATTGGGGAAACTGCTTGGTCTCAATTCACAAACAATACAACGATATGTGGATTTGATGGAAAAATCTTTTATAGTTTTCCATCTGCGTTCTTACAGCAAAAATATTCGAAATGAATTGAAAAAAAGCCGAAAAATATATTTTTGGGACAACGGAATCCGAAATGCTATTCTTGGAGACTTTAAACCTCTTGCTCTCAGACAGGACACAGGTGCATTATGGGAAAATTATTTGATTGTTGAGCGACATAAACACAATGCTTATAACCATTTTTACGGGAAAAGCTATTTTTGGAGAACACGGCAACAGCAAGAAATTGACTATTTGGAAGATATTGACAGTGTTTTACACGCCTACGAATTTAAATGGAATCCAAACAAACATCCGAAAATAACAGAAACATTTGCAACCCACTATCCTGAACATACCTACACCGTGATAAATACCGAGAACTATCAGGATTTTGTTTTAGGAAAGATTTAACACCTCCGCAACGACATGAGTTCCCGCCTACCGCAATCCTCTTTTTGTGGATAGAGGCATATTGTCAAAAGATAAAGGCAAATATCTTTTTGCTATGAATCCAAACAAATTTTACACACTTTTTGGGATAATATCCAAAAAATTCTTAATAATGAGCATGGAAATATCCCACGCAGAGGAGTGATTACTCTCTATGAATAAAGGTCTCAATTATTTCTAACAATTTATATTTCTTCAGTTTCAGTTTCATTTTCATTTGTTACTCTTCTTGCTCGTAATAATATGAATAATCAATACCTTTCATGAATAGTTCTCGGTCGTTGATTTGGTCGGTCAACGCCGGTTTGAGCAAGGCTTTGATGTACTTGGCATCGGTGGTGCTGGCGTGCATAGCATGGAGGTATTTCTTCTTGTCAACACGGCTCCAATCAACACATTGGTGCAAGGAACGCTTGAATATCATATCCAGCCAAATACGCGTACTGCGTCCGTTGCCTTCCATGAATGGGTGTGCTATATTCATCTCCACGTACTTATCCACTATCTCATCGAAAGTATTCTCTGGCATCTGCTCTATCTGTGTCAAACTATATGACAGATACTCCGCACGACAAAACAGCGTTCCTTCTTTCCAAATGGTCTTGGTGCGTATCTGTCCAGCAAAATCGTACAATCCACCAAAGATATACGCATGAATCTTCTGCAG
>JAFZUH010000350.1 GCA_017618435.1 Bacteroidales bacterium
AAACAAGAAGTTTTTAACGCCAAAAAGAATAAAAAAGTTTGGCAATACATAGACCGTTACTTGACTAATGAGCAGAAATTAACAATTTACAATAAATTGCAGATTCAAAAGCAAGTTGGATTCAATGATGTTGCAAAAATTGTAAATCTAAAAAATGACAACTCAGAATTTCTAAACGGACTAAATGTAAAAGCAAAACTAAAAGGATGCGATACAAAAATAGCAATAAAGAAAGTATTAGGAAATTTTATAACAGAAGATACATCTATCGAAAAAATATGGCAAGCTATATATGATAATGTACACGAAGGCAGTGAATATGACGAAAATAGCAAACGAGTTCAATCAATAATTGCAGCACTTCCTCAGCACATAGATAAAGAAACGCGTACAGAACTTGCATTAAAACTTGCTCAAAACATTAAATTTCCAAGAAAATATGCAAATCTTTCAAAAAAGGCAATTGAAAACATTCTGCCATTAATGAGTCTGCCACCCATAAATATATCAGAAAATGTTACTTCTAATTTCAAAAAAATCAAGCACCTAATTGATACTGGAGAAATTACGGACATACAAGATTACATTGTAAATTATATTGCGAACAATCCTAATGCACTGGAAAATGGCGGATTAATGTATGCTTTTGCAGCTTCATTGGTTTACGGAAGGCACACTAAAGAAGAAATAAAACCTCAAATCACCGATTATCATGAAATAAAATATGTTGAAAGAAACTTACGAAATCCTATTGTGGAGCAAATAGTCAACGAGACGATGCAAGTAATTAAAGCCGTGTGGAAACAATTCAAACTGAATCCAGAAGAATTAGAAATACGCGTTGAACTCGCAAGAGATTTGAAGAATAGTGCTAAAGAACGTGACAAAATATATAAAGGGCAAGATAAAAACAGGAAAATCAATGAATCAATCAAGAAAAGATTAATTGAATTAAACCAAGAAGCAAACGACAGAAACATTGAACTATATAAGATATGGAGTCGACAGGAATATCCATACGATGACAAAAGGCAACCAACATCTCGTCCAAAATATAAAAATGAAAAATCACCGACTAAAGATGAAATCGAAAAAATGAGGCTATGGGAAGAACAACATTATATTTCTCCATACACATTGAAACCCATACCACTCTCAAAACTATTTTCTCCTGAAAGATTGTACGATATTGATCATATAATCCCAAAATCACGATATTTTGACGATTCGAGTGCCAACAAAGTGGTTTGTGAAACAAATATTAATGAAGAAAAAGACAATAGGACAGCTTGGGAGTACATATCTCAGCAAAATTCGAATATTGGTATTTGTTCAATAGATGATTATCTGTGGCATATTAATAATAATTTCTACGGACAAAAGAAAAAGAACTTGTTAGCGGAAAAGATTCCATCAAATCCAGTTGCAAGACAATTAAAAGACACTCAGTACATATCTATAGCAATCAAGGACGAACTTGCAAAAATCGTTGGTAGTGAAAATGTCAAAACGACAACAGGTGGTGTCACTGATTATTTAAGAAGTCACTGGGGTTTGAAGAAACTCTTTATGGAATTAACAGAACCTCGATTCAAACAGATGGAATTGTGGAATACAAATGAAAATGGTGAGCCCAAAGAATCGTGGATTAGTAAATATTTCGACCACAGAGACAATAAGCATGTGTACGAGATAAAAGGTTGGAGTAAAC
Source organism: Bacteroidales bacterium (assembly GCA_017618435.1). GTDB lineage: Bacteria > Bacteroidota > Bacteroidia > Bacteroidales > WCHB1-69 > UBA1205. The sequence goes on from JAFZUH010000350.1 coordinate 1,712, forward strand.
GCTTCGACCACAGACATCATGCGATTGATGCTCTTGTTGTAGCTTTGAGTAATGAAAAATTTATCAAACGGCTTAACGACTTAAATAAGTATTTCCAAGATGAGTTGGCAAAGCACAAGGATTCTATCCCAATAAGCAACGATGAAAGTTTAGAGGAAGCTTTTTTCAAACTTGGAAAAGAAACTCGAGATGAAATCATGAAAGAAATCGAAAGCTCCCGCAAATTTGATGCACCAATAAAAAACATTGTATTAGAAGTTCGCAAACAACTTGAAACAATGATTGTATCACAAAAGCCAAAAGACAAATTAGGCGTGAAAGAAGATAAAAAGGGCAACAAACAATTGAAGATTCGTGCAGCATTGCACCAAGAAACATATTACGGAAAAACTCTTAATAGGGATACTAAAACAATTGACATATCAGCATTAAAAGTCAAAGATATATCACAAATCATTGACCCTGTATTAAGAAAAGAAATTGATACACATAGAAGAAATTACGAATCTATGAAAGAAGCGTTTACTGGTGAAGGACTTATTGTTTTTAATGAGTCTAGATTCCAAACTAAAAATAAATCAGCCTTAAAGCCACCAGTATATAAGCTAAAATTGTGGTACAGCAAAAAAGATAACGAAGAAAGTGACTTGCAACAATTATATGAAGACAACCCCACTAAAAGTGTTATTACTGGAGACAATTATATGTTTGTTGTTATGGAACAAGATGGCAAACGAGTTTTTGACATTGCATCTCTATACGATTCCGTATCAATAGCAAAAGACGAAATCAAAGAGAAACAATATGATATTGAAACAATAAAAAGAAATATCTGCGAAGCAAAACGTCTTGAAGACAAAAGAAACAAAAAGAAAACTCTTTTACCCAAACCAGATAAAGTGTTGTTTTATCTTCAACAAAACGACCTCGTATATATGCCCAAAGGAAAAGATGATGAAATTATTGAGTATTCTGCCACAGAATTAAAAAATTGGCTTGCAAATCAAGAAAACAAAAAAGATTTTGCCCAAAGAATATATAAGGTTATAAAATTTACAGGCAAAGATTGCTTCTTTATTCCAAATAACTATGCAAAAGAAATTAGTATTCCAAAAGATTTATCAAAAGAAGATATGGAAATACTTAAAGAAAAATATTCTGACAAGAAAATTCCTAAACAAGAATTGAATTATATTGAATTTGGAAGTTATTCTAATTGTACACCTTTAGAAAAAAACGAATTATTTACAATTTCTATGAAAGACGGAAAAAAATACAAAGGGATTAAACCTCGTAAAATACAAGATTATTGTATAAAGATAAAAACTGATTGGCTTGGAAATGTTATTGAATTTAACTCACAAAAACTATGAGCAACATAAAACTATTTCAGGACAAGAAAATCCGTTCCTCTTGGAACGAAGAAGAAGACCAATGGTACTTTTCTATTGTTGATGTAATTGAAGCATTGACCGACTCTCCAAAACCAAGACAGTATTGGAGAAAAATGAAAGACCGTGATTTAAAGGAATATGAGTTGTACCCATTTTGGGTACAACTGAAATTACCTAGTGCAGATGGGAAAAAATATGCTACCGATTGTGCAAATGTCAAAGGTCTATTCCGTATAATCCAATCCATTCCTTCGCCCAAAGCCGAGCCGTTCAAGCAATGGCTGGCAACTGTTGGTTATGAGCGAATGCTTGAAATTGAAAATCCGGAATTGGCACAAGAACGCATGAAAGAACTCTATGAGCAAAAAGGATACCCTAAAGATTGGATAGACAAACGCCTGCGAGGTATTGCCATCCGTCAAAACCTGACCGATGAGTGGCAACGGCGAGGTATTACCGAAGAACGCGACTTCGCTATACTCACAGCAGAAATCAGCAAGGCAACTTTTGGAATGACGCCATCGGAATACAAGAATTTTAAGGGACTTACAAAAAAGAACCAAAACCTACGCGACCACATGGACGACTTGGAACTGATTTTCACAATGCTCGGTGAACGCGTAACAACCGAAATATCACAACAAGAAGAACCTAAAACATTTACGGAAAGCAAGAAAATTGCCCGCAGAGGCGGGAATGTCGCTGGCATTGCAAGAAAAAAAACAGAAAAGGAACTTGGAAGACCTGTATCAAACACAAGCAATTTTCTGACAGAATCCGGCAACGACAATGATTTATTGATATTTGACGAAGAAAAACAGCCCTAACAAAGCAAAACAATTAGGCTTAGTTTTTTTATAAATTCGTAGTTTGGCACATATATTGTATTAGATTGATGATAAACATTTAATCTGATACAATATGATAAAACGAACCCTTTGTTTTAGCAACCCTGCTTACTTATCACTAAAAAACAGGCAGTTGGTTATAAAACTACCCGAAGTTGAAAACAATGACACCCTACCCGAATCGTTCAAAAAAAATGCCATTAGAACTATTCCCATTGAAGATATTGGCGTTATATTGTTTGACCATAAGCAAATAACGCTGACTCAAGGTCTATTGGAGGCTCTTTTGGAAAACAATTGTGCCGTTATCACTTGCGACAATAGCCATTTGCCTGTTGGGTTGCTATTGCCCTTATGTGGCAACACAACCCAAAGTGAGCGTTTCCGTTATCAAATTGACGCTTCCCTACCGCTGAAAAAACAATTGTGGCAACAAACCATTCAATGCAAAATTCGCAATCAAGCCGCCATACTAAAAACATATAGCCATGTCGAAACAGGAAATATGCAAAAATGGGCAAACGATGTCAAAAGTGGAGACAGCGACAATTTGGAAGGCAGAGCGGCTGCCTATTATTGGAAAAATATTTTTCCTCTTATTCCCAATTTTATTCGTGATAGAGAAGGAATGTTTCCAAACGCCTTACTCAATTACGGCTATGCCATATTGCGTGCCGTAGTAGCCCGTTCTTTGGTTGCAAGCGGACTGTTGCCTACCTTGGGCATACATCATCACAATCGTTACAATGCCTATTGTTTGGCCGATGATATAATGGAACCTTATCGCCCCTACGTTGATGAACTGGTGATTGAACTGATGGACAGGAGACCCAGCATTTCGGACATCAATACCGAAATAAAACAAGAATTGTTAAGCATTCCCACTTTAGATGTTTTCATCAATGGGCAACGCAGCCCTTTAATGATAGCAGTCGGGCAAACGACAGCATCTTTATATAAATGTTTTAGCGGTGAGGTCCGCAAAATTGTTTATCCAGAAAAACAAAGCAAATGATAAGTAGATTTTGTGAATACAGAATTATGTGGATATTAGTGTTTTTTGACTTGCCGACAGAAACTAAAATGGAACGAAAAGCCGCTTCCCTATTTAGAAAAAAATTGCAGACAGACGGTTTTACAATGTTTCAATTTTCCATCTATATCCGGCATTGTCCAAGTCGTGAAAATGCAGAGGTACACATCAACCGTGTCAAATCATTTTTGCCGTCCAAGGGTCAGGTAGGTATTTTGAATATTACAGACAAACAATTTGGGAGTATGGAGATTTTTATCGGCAAAAAAGAAGAAAGTCCGACAGCACCCGGGCAACAGTTAGAACTCTTTTAAAGATTGAGTTCGCAGATTTTTCGATTCAAATTTAAAATTTCGGATTCAATAAATAACGATATTTTTGTTTGCTGTCTCCAATTTTGAATTAAAATTTTGAAGAATACGCACAAAAAATCCCGATTTTCCATCGGGATTTTTTATTTCTAAAAAGAGGCTGAAACAATTGATTTTTAGTCTAATGCTGCTATCGTATTGTTTCAGATAGCAAAGATACATAAAAAATGAAAGCAATTCACAACAATGCTGCTGGTGTAATGCCTATCATATTATTGTTTCAGATAGCAAAGATACATAAAAAATGAAAGCAATTCACAACACTCCAGTGTGAAATGCGCCACATCTTGCAATTGTTTCAGATAGCAAAGATACATAAAAAATGAAAGCAATTCACAACACGTTTATGCCTATACTCTCTATCCTCTTAATTGTTTCAGATAGCAAAGATACATAAAAAATGAAAGCAATTCACAACATGGTATATTGTAAAATGTTGCAATTGAATATTGTTTCAGATAGCAAAGATACATAAAAAATGAAAGCAATTCACAACAGTTTTGTAAATGGGATAAATAAAACTCTTATTGTTTCAGATAGCAAAGATACATAAAAAATGAAAGCAATTCACAACAG
>JAFZUH010000351.1 GCA_017618435.1 Bacteroidales bacterium
AGATGCCGACAAAGATTTGGCAATATCCAAAACCCTGACAAAAATGGGACCTATGTTAGGATTAATGGGAACTCTTATTCCTATGGGACCGGCATTGGTAGGTTTATCCACAGGCGATATTGCTTCTATGGCTTACAATATGCAAGTGGCATTTGCCACCACGGTAGTGGGTTTGTTTAGCAGTGCCATCGGTTTTATTACCCAACAGATAAAACAACGTTGGTATTTGCAAGATATGAACAATCTTGAATTTTTTGCCGAATTGTTAAAAGAAAACCAAACAAAATGAGACGGAATTTACTAAAAAACAATGAGGATAATGACCCCATGAGCGTTGTCAGCAATTTGTTTGACGTGGCTATGGTATTTGCCGTTGCCCTTATGGTCGCATTGGTAACTCGTTTCAATATGACAGAGATGTTTAGCAAAGAAGATTTTACCATTGTCAAAAATCCGGGCAAAGAAAACATGGAAATCATCACCAAAGAAGGAGAAAAAATCAATCGATACACCCCTTCGGAAGACCAAGAAAACAAAAACGGAGCAAAAGGGAAACGTGTCGGCGTAGCCTATGAACTTGAAAATGGGGAAATTATCTATGTGCCCGAATAATAGAATTTAGTATATTGCAAACAAGGCAAGAACTAAACAAATAAATGTTTAGGCAAATCCAACAATTTGGGAATATTAACCACTTCTATACCTTTTATTGTTTTTGCATTGGTGTTGTTACCTGCCACAAAAATACGTTTGTATCCTAATTTTTTGGCTTCACCGATACGCTGTTCTATTCTGCTAACTGGACGAATTTCACCGGACAAACTAATTTCACCGGCAAAACAATCTTTGGAATCAATTGCAATATCCAATTTTGAAGACAGCAAAGCGGCAACAATAGCCAAATCCACGGCAGTATCTTCCGTTTTAATGCCTCCGGCTACATTGATAAAAACATCGTTGGTGGAAAATTTTTGTCCGCATTTTTTTTCCAACACCGCCAAAAGCATACTCAAACGCCTATTGTCAAAACCATTGGTAGAACGTTGGGGATTGCCATAAATGGCAGGAGACACCAAAGTCTGTATTTCAATCAAAAGAGGTCTTATCCCCTCTATGGTCGCGGCAATGGCAACACCCGAAACATCTTCATTACGATGAGAAACCAATATCTCTGAAGGATTGTCCACTTCCCGCAAACCCGATTGTAACATTTCAAAAATACCGATTTCTGAAATAGAACCGAATCTGTTTTTTGTTGCCCTTACCAAACGATAGAGATAATTGCTGTCGCCTTCAAATTGAAGCACAACATCAACAATATGTTCCAACACTTTGGGACCTGCCAATGTGCCGTCTTTGGTAATGTGTCCTATCAAAAAAACAGGTGTTCCCGTTTGCTTGGCAAATTGTTGCAAAACCGAAGCCGTTTCTCTAATTTGCGATATGGTACCGGCAGAGGATTCCAAGGCTGAAGATTGTAGCGTTTGAATGGAATCGACCACCACCATTTGCGGTTTTAACTGTTCTATATGAGCAATTATATTCTGTAAATTCGTTTCATTTAAAACATAACAATTGTCATTGTTTTGCTTCAATCGTGTGGCTCGCATTTTTATTTGCGTGCTGCTTTCTTCTCCCGAAACATAAAGCACTTTGGTGTTTTGCATTCCCAATGCCAATTGCAGCATTAAGGTTGATTTGCCTATACCGGGTTCACCGCCCAACAAAATAATAGACCCCGGCACTATTCCACCGCCGAGTACTCTGTTCAATTCTCCCAAACCGCTGTCCATACGATTTAAGGATTGTTCCGAAATTTCGGACAGCAATCGGGGCTGTCCGGATAAAGCAACAGCACTCTCTTTAACTGGAGAGTGCTGTATTATTTCTTCAACAAAAGTATTCCATTGTCCGCAGTTGTTGCATTTTCCCAACCACGTAGCGGATTGTGCCCCGCAATTTTGACAATAGAAAATGCTTTTTGTTTTGGCCATTCGGCAAAAATATTACTTATAAAATTCGTAATATATCAAAGTGCCCAAGCCCTTGAATGCCATAGCATCATCTGTAAGTTTATAAATAATGTTCGTTCCGCTATTGGTATCATAGCCAACATAGGCGGCTCTTACAATGTTATCAATCGGATGTTCTGAATCTTCTTGAATGAAAATGGCAGATCTTAATTTGCTTGTACCAACTTTATATTTCAATATAGCCCGTTCTTTCAAAACATACGAACTGCTGTCGTCTGACAGAACCCTTTCGGAAATGGTTAATTTGCCATTATCAAAATTCCATACCTCTTGCAATAATGTATCCACCTTAAAATCAACTTGATTGGTGGCATATCTTTCCCATCGCCCTTCTATTTTCTTTGCTTTTGAACTTGTACAACTTACACTAACCATAAGGAGTAAACCCACTACAAAGGCACCTTTTGCAAAATTAAAACAATTCATCTTCATTAAAAATTTTATTGAATAATAATATTTTGCAAAGATAACATTTTTTCTTTTACAATTTTTAATCTTAATAAAAATATTTTTGCGGCATAAAATTCTATCAAACAATAAACTAAATGATTGATATTTCTACTCTATTGGGAAACATATTTTTTATCCGCAAATGGGGAACACAATAATAACTAATAGTTTTTTCATATCTCATCTTTTTAAAATTTTATTCCTGCACCAATATGCCAACAATGATGTCCCAAACCTTCGGGAAAATACCATATCCCTACTCTATTAAAATGGAAAGGCGGTTCTTTAACCTTACAACGATAATAATCATAATTGTACGACATAAAGATTGTCCACCGATTAATATCATATCCTAAACGAATTCCCTGACTTATCATAAAACATGTATATGTCTTTGTTTTGTAATAATAATATAGTCGAGTATCTACATTATAGGCTTGCTTAAGAAAAGTAAAATTGGCAAAACAAACACCCATAGCAAAATACGGAGTTATATTAAAGTTTGTTATCTCAAACCGATAATTAGGGGCAACTATTATAGCATGAGTTTCTTCAATGGTCGCTGTTTTTGTATCTATATACTCTTTTTCATTAGGATTTGCTCTTTTAAAAGCATAACCGGCACTTATCCCCAAACCTTTCCATAAAATCCTATTGTATTGAATCTGTATTGAGGGACGAAATTCAGCAAGGGGTTTAAATTGGTTCTTTTGCGAAACCATAAATGCCCCACCACTTACATACACTGCATTTTATATTCACCTTGTTGTGTCTGAGCCTTGCTCCAAACACTTGCAAACATAAGTAATCCCAAAATCAGCATAGTTTTTTTCATAATCCTACTCTTTTCCTTGTTTTAATTCGTCAATTATTCTTTCACCAACTTTCCGTAATACTGCAGAAATTCCCATATCAACTATTGTTTTTTCAATTTTATTTCACAATTATTACCTTGTAAAACAAGGTTTTCACCTGAAATTTTGTAAGAACAAATCGTTGGAATATATTGCAATAACTTTTTATCAACACTACTTTGACCTCCTATTTCTGTAATTTCTTGATACCCTAAAATATTGATACAATTTTTAGAAGGCATCTTAAATCTTCCTATAGCCAAGTTTACACTTGTATTCAATTGAAAAACAGAATCATTCTTAAAGACGAGAAGATAGGCTTCTTTATTAACATAATCTTTATTTTTAACTTTAAAATTTTGATTTTCAGCACAAATATATTTTATCTGCCATGAAAATTGTACAATATCTGTACTATCCTCTTTATGACAAGCAATAAGAGTCAGTATCAATAGAGGAACAATTATTATAATAAATTTCGTTTTTGTTAACATTTTATTTTTATAATTATAGGAAACCTCTAAAAATAACTTCGGGAAGGCTTATTTGCAATAATTAGAATATGCAACACAATATAAATCAATCAAATGCAATGTATGTAAGTTTATATAATGCAGCATTAAAGTAAAAATTAGAGGTTACCAATATTGTTAATATTTTTAGAAAAGTATCTCTTTTCATTTCCCTACTCCTTCCCTTGTTTTAATTCGTCAATTTGTTTTTGCAAGTCAATCACATATCGGGTGAGTTCCTCCACTTGTCGTATCCGTAAATTGAGCATTTGCAGCCATTGCCGCTACTGAAAAGATGATTGTCATCACCAAAAATCTGATTGTTTTCATGTCTTTATCAATTAGTTTAATTATATTTTCAAATTGCAAATATAATAAAAAAAATATATTATCGAACAAAAAATCAAAAACATATACTCTTTTTTCGCTAATGCAAAACCAAAGAAAAATTTGATTATCTTTGTAAATTTGATATAAGAACAATTATTCGCTCGTTAAGATAATAATGTATAAGGTCAAATTCGTTTTTATAGGTTTGTTGCTCTTTTGCAGAGTGCTTGTTTTCGCCACCCATGAGCGTGCCGGAGAAATCACCTATAAGCATATTAGCGGCACCACCTACGAATTTACCCTGCTCACTTATACCTATTCTGTCAGTCTGGCCGACAGACCCGAATTGGAACTCAATTGGGGAGACGGCACCACCACGCTTGTGCCGAGAACTTCCAAAACATATCTCGGCAATGATATTAATAGGAACCTATATGTTGCCCAACACACCTTTCCCGCCTCGGGCAGTTATACCGTTTCGGTGGAAGATGAAAACAGAAATCAGGGCATTATCAACATTCCCAATTCGGTAAACATTCCTTTTTATGTCGAAACCGTTATCACCATCAACAGCTTTCTCAAACCCAACAATTCACCCGTGTTGCAAAATCCACCCATAGATGTGGGTTGTGTGGGAGAGATTTTTTACCACAATCCCGTTGCCATAGATCCGGACGGGGACAGTTTGTCTTTTTCACTGGTGGATTGTCGGGGATTCAATGGCACGACCATACCGGGCTACAGCCTTCCCATTGCAGGCAACAGCATTTCCATTGACCCCAAAACAGGTGATTTTGTTTGGGATTATCCTATGATGCAAGGAGAATACAATATCGCCATTCTTATAGAAGAATATCGCAACGGCATCAAAATCAGTTCTATTATTCGGGATATGCAGATAGCCATCACCGCTTGTGACAACAAACCGCCGGAAATATACACCATAACAGATACATGTATTGAAGCCGGCACCTTGCTTTCTTTCGCTGTAAACGCCACAGACACCAACACCCAGATTGTTACCCTGTCAGGCATGGGAGAGCCTTTGTCTTTGGCACATTTTCCCGCTGTTTTTGACACCGCATACGGCTACGGAACGGCAAGCAACAATTTTGTTTGGCAAACCGATTGCGGACACACCCGAAAACAACCCTATTATGTTGTATTTAAAGCCATGGACAATGGGGTGCCTGTTCATTTGATAAAACAACAGACGGTAAGCATCTCCATTGTTTGCCCTGCTCCCGTTAATGTGCAAGCCACAGCATTTGAAAACGCTATTGCCCTATCGTGGAATCATACGCCTTGCTATCAATATGCACAAAAGTATCTCATCTATCGCAGAAAAGGCAGTTCTGGCTTTGTCCCCGACCATTGCCAAACGGGCGTACCCGATTATACGGGTTATCAGTTGATTGCTTCGGTGCCCATCGGACAAACTTCTTTTATTGACGACAATAATCATACGGGATTAAGTCAGGCAACGGAATATTGCTATCTGATAACCGCACAATTGGCAGACAAAAGCGAAAGTTACGCTTCCAACGAAGCCTGTGCTATTGTTCCCCAAACAAAACCCATATTGACAAAAATAAGCATTGTCAAAACCGATACCGACAGCGGTGAAACAGACATCGCATGGCTCAAGCCTAAAGACATTGACACCTCGCAATATCAAGGCCCTTACCGTTTTGAATTGTATGCCAGCCTCAACGACACCAATCATTTTGTGCTGGTGGACAGTTTCCCTGACGGATTGTACAATTACACCCACCGACAACAAAATACAAAAGAAAACATCTTTTATTACCGTGTGAAAATGTTTGATTATACCCATGAAAAAACATTAATGGGAGAATCGGAAAATTCATCATCTGTTTTTCTCAAAGCCACGGCTTACAATACCGCTATTTTACTTGAATGGAAAGAAAATGTTTCTTGGGACAATTATCAATACACCGTTTACAGATACAACGAACAAACTCAAAATTTTGACTCAATAGATTGTGTATCTGAAAATTATCACATGGATTCGGGCTTACAAAACGAGCAACAGTATACCTATTTTGTACAATCGTGGGGCAACTATGCCGATACGAACATTATCAGACCTTTGCTCAACTTGTCGCAAACAATAACTATTACCCCATTTGACGGCGAACCGCCTTGCTGCCCTGTTTTAAGTGGTGAAACCGATTGTAAATCTATTGAACTACATTGGTCTATAGACACTTGCCAAGCAAATGACATTGCCCGATTTTATATTCATTACAAACCGGATTACAACTCCGATTTTACAATCTATGACAGTGTTTCCGCCGAAACAAACAAATATCAATTATCCAATCTTGTTTCGGTTATCGGTTGTTGGATGGTAACGGCCATCGATACCAATGGAAACGAATGCGACAGTTGCAATATAACTTGTTTCGGCAACGATTTGTGCGACAACTATAAACTACCCAACATTTTCACCCCAAACGGTGATGGCATCAACGATGTGTTTACACCTTATGACTTTGATTTTGTTGAAAGTGCAAACATTACCATTTACAACCGTTGGGGTAATATTGTTTTTGAAACCAACGACCCCAATATCAATTGGGACGGGACAAGCAAACAAACCCAAAAACCTTGTTCAGACGGCGTTTATTACTATGTGTGTATCGTTAACGAATACACGCTGAAAGGTATCGCCTCCCGAACCATAACAGGGTCGATTACACTTGCAAGATAAAAAAATAAAAATAGATATTATGTTTACAGGAATTGTAGAAAAAACAGGAAAAGTTATTGACATTATCAAAGATAATACAAATGTACACTTTGTTGTTGAAGTGGATTTTGCAGACGAACTGGACATAGACCAAAGCATGAGCCATGACGGCTGCTGTTTAACTGTTGTAAAAGTGGACAAAACAAAAAAACAATATGTTGTTACAGCCATGTTGGAAACCATGCTCAAAACAAATTTGTCCACATGGCAAAAAGGTTATGAAATCAATTTGGAACGCAGCATGAAAATGGACGGACGTTTTGACGGACATATTGTTCAAGGACACGTAGACCAAACCGCAACCTGCACAAAAGTAGTTGACGAAAACGGCAGCTGGCGGTATTATTTTGAATATGAGCCGCAACAAGAAAACATCACCGTTCCCAAAGGCTCCATTTCCGTCAATGGCGTGAGCCTTACCGTGGTAGATTCCGCCCCGGGCATGTTTTCGGTTGCCATAATTCCTTATACTCAAAAAGTGACCAATTTTCACAACTTCAAAGTGGGAACAAAAGTAAATATTGAATTTGATGTCTTTGGAAAATACGTCGCCCGACTGCTAAAACAATATATGGAAGCCAAATAAAAGACTCTTGAATATTTTAAACAAAAAACATTTTTTGAACAATAATAAAGAATATGAAATAACAAATATAAATAATTAAATTTTACAGCGTTAGCTTTTATTCTCGCAACAGAAATTTCGCCAAAAATATTTACAGCAGAATAAAAAATAAGTCAGCGATAAAAGGTAACCGACGCCACGGCGTGGGTTTATCTTGTTGACTTATTTGGGTGTTTGGCGACACCTCTGTTGCGGACAAGTTGCCCACGCTTCTTATTTGCAACAAAACAATTCAGCAACAGAAATCTCGCCAAAATGACAGAACAAGAAAAACAATTACAAATTCGTATCCGTGAATTAGAAAAGGAAGTTGCCCGCCTGCAAACGGAAATCAAAAAGAACAGCCAAACGCAATATGGTTTGCGTTGGATGGATGTACCCGAAGCATTTGAAGCAGAAAGTGTGAATGCTATTCCTATTTTAGAAGAAGTCAGAGAAAAATCCATTAGTAATAATGATGGCAAGCCAACTCATATTTTGATAGAAGGTGATAATTTCCATGCCCTCACTTGCCTTAACTATACTCACAAAGGTCAAATAGATGTCATCTATATAGATCCGCCGTATAACACCGGTTCGGATGGATTTGTCTATAAAGATAAGCGAGTGTTGGATAAATTCCCTGATGGTACAACTGTGCCAACCGACCACCCGCTTCGTCACAGTTACTGGCTGTCGTTTATGCACAAACGTTTGGAATTGGCAAAGAACTTACTTTCTGATCGTGGCGTGATTTTTATTTCTATTGACGATAATGAACAAGCGAATCTAAAACTACTGTGCGACAAAGTATTTGGAGAAGAAAATTTTGTGGCGAATATAATCAGACGTAACAAGGCAGGTGCGGGACACGATGCTCGGGAAATATCAATTGAATATGATTATATGATGTTGTATTCTAAGAATAAAAAGCATACAACATTTAATAAGGACAAAGTTGATGTAGAAAATGATGTAAAATACAAATTATCAGACAAATATGTTGATTATAGAGGGAAATATTATCTAAGGGATTTAGATTATAAAGGCTCTTATAGCGAATCATTAGATTATCCAATTAACCTGCCAAATGGAAAGATAATATATTCTGGGGGAAAGCACGGAAAACCAAATACTTGGAGATGGAGTAAGGAAAAATTTCAGTGGGGCTTGGATAACGATTTTATTGTTATTGATGAAAAGAAGGAAAAAATTTATATTAAGCAATATCAGTTTGTTGATAACGAAAACAATCAAAGACAACGTGTTATTCCGTTTAGGGCTGATGTGTCTTACCTCAATTCAGAAGGAAGTGTTGAGATGAATGAAATAATTAAACAAACTATTTTTTCATATCCAAAACCTACGTCTTTAATTGAATATGCTGAGAAATTAGCATCTTCACCATCCTCTATCATCCTTGACTTCTTTGCAGGTTCAGGCACGACGCTTCACGCCACGATGAAACTGAACGAGGAGGATGGAGGACATCGGCAATGTATATTGGTTCAGCAGAACGAGAACAACATCTGCGAGGCTGTTACCTATGAGCGTAATAGACGCGTCATGCAAGGCTACACCAACGCCAAAGGCGAACAAGTGGCAGGGTTGGGCAACTCTATGAAATACTATAAAACGGCATTTGTAGGAAAAAATACCAGTCGCCATGCTACCGATTCCGACCGCGTGGAATTGTCCCTCAAAGCGGGTTATCTGTTGGCTTTGGGAGAAAATACATTGGAAGAAATTCAAACGACAAAGTCATACCAAATCTTCACAGATAAACAAGGAAAATACACGGCCGTCTATTTCACTGGCAATTTAAGTGATTTTGCCGATTTTGTAAACACAATTGAAACAATACAAAAAGAGAAAGAACATCCGCAAATAGCGGTTTATATATTCTGTTGGGGTTCAGTGGATATTTATGAAAATGAGTTCGATAACCTTTCAGGCATTACTCTCAAACCCATACCCCAACCGATTTTGGATATTTACAAATCAATTAATGCGTAAAATTATGGCACAATATAATAGTTTCCCATTTCAACAAAAGGCAATAGAAGAATTAGTTGACACCTTCAAAAATCTATGGCAAACCGGCAACAATCGCTTAGAAATAACTTTTAAGTCCCCTACCGGCAGTGGAAAAACTTTTATGACCACTCATTTTATAGATTCTCTTAACTGTCAGCCTGACTGGGATGAAGATGTTGCCTTCGTATGGATTACCTTCAGCGATGACCTTGCCATGCAGAGTCGAGATAAGTTTTATGAATATTTCTTCCCCAATTTTGGAAACCAACTACTGACTATCCAAGATTTTAACAAAGGTATATTAAACAAAAAGGACATTCTTTTCCTCAATTGGCAAAAATTGGTATCCCAAAAAGCATCTGACCGAGTGTTTCGCCGTCCTGACGATGAAAACTTGCAGAAAGAGCAAGGTTTCTATTTCGAAGATGTAGTTGAACGCACACATGCAGATGGCCGACAGATTGTTATGATAATTGATGAAAGCCATAAAAACGTAACAGATGCCGCTATTCGCGATGTGATAGATCCGCTCAATCCCCGTATTATCCTAAAAGTGAGTGCTACTCCTGAAACAGAGCCGACAATAAGTCAAATAAAACACCATGAAGCAGGTTTTGTAGAGGTGGAAATTCAAGATGTAATCAATGAAGGATTGATAAAAGAGGAAATTGTCAGTCAAACAGAAGAAGACCTCAACCTGTATAAAAACAAAGACCACGATAAACTCTTGCTTGACCTCGCCATAGAAAAGCGAAATGCCATAGTCGCAGAATGGAAAAGCGTAGGAGCAAATATTAACCCGCTGGTACTTATACAATTACCAAATGACGACAAGAAAACCAAAGAAACAGATGTAAAAACCAAAGAAGAAATAGTAAGTGATTATCTTGTCAATGAGAAACATATTAGCAAAGACAAAATTGCCTATTGGTTTGATGGAAGACGGGAGAATCTGGATAACATAACCGACAACGATAATAAAGTGCAATTTATGCTATTTAAATACGCTGCCGGCACAGGCTGGGATTGTCCTCGAGCTCATATCCTTGTCATGTATCGTGAAATAAAATCGAATACTTTCCACACACAAACTTTGGGAAGAATACGCCGTATGGCAGTATTCGGCAAAGATTTAAGTTGCCATCCAATGCTTCGCACAGGTTACCTATACACCAATTATCAACGCAATGAAGTACAGAATCCCGCAGATAAAAAAACGGAAAACAAACCGAAAAATATTTTTTCAGAAGTCAACAAGGTGCAAAAACAAAAGATGATTTTGAATGACACCTCTCAAAAAGTAGTAAAAAAAGTAAAGGAAAAGTTAAAAGGCGACCTGAAAGCGAAGGAAAAAGTTGAAAAGATTATCAATACGGTCATTCCACAATTGGCAGAAACTACTAAAAATGCCATAAAAACATCTGAAACAGAAAAAGATACATTAGTAAAAGACATAAAAATTGAGGAACAGAAATTAGAAACAAGTGTTAAGATAAAAGAATCTGTTAAAGAAATATTAGGCGACCAAGCCGATGAAAAGTTAAACGAAGACCTTAATATGTTGATTTCTGAACTGATTGATTCTGTTGTTGACAATCGTATTGATAGAGAAATTGTTCTGGATCCATGTTTATTTACCGATTTTATTTCCAGAACTGACTATGGAGACATTGGAAAAGCAAGTATTTTTCAAAAACATTTTCATATTTCTATGAATAAGTTCTTTGGAATTGACGGAAATAAAATTTATAATAAAGAAGAAATAAAGCAAATCTTTGAGAAAAAAGGAGTTAGTACTTCTACTATCTTGGAACGGGATGTAATGGTGAATGCTCATTTTAAATCGGATATCAGCAAAGAATATGACCTTGGAAAAAATGTCAAGTACGAGGTGTCCGACAATGATATAGAGAAAGAGTTTTCATGGAGATGTTATGAGATATTGGGTGACCAAGCCGATGACGAAACTCGTATCGGCAATGTTGCCCGTACATGGGGCACACTAAAAGAAGCAATACGACAATGGTTTAACGATGAA
>JAFZUH010000352.1 GCA_017618435.1 Bacteroidales bacterium
CAAGGTTTGAATGTAAGGGACTGGTTGTATGTAGAAGACCATGCCAAGGCCATAGATATTATTTTCCATAAGGGCAGAAATGGAGAAACGTATAATATCGGTGGAAATAACGAATGGAAAAATATAGATTTGATTAAAAATCTGATACAAATCATGGACGAAGAACTGGGGCGTTCTGCCGGAACGTCGCTATCGTTGATAACATACGTGAAAGACAGAGCCGGTCATGATTTGCGTTATGCCATAGATGCCACCAAATTAAAAACAGAATTAGGTTGGGAACCTTCTATCAAATTTACAGAAGGTTTTAGATTGACTGTAAAATGGTATCTCAACAATGAACAATGGTTGAAAAATGTTACCTCAGGTAATTATCAGAAATATTACGAGGAAATGTATGGAAATCGTTAATTGTCAATTGCTTTGAAACGGTTTTTGTTATTTTTCATTGTTCTTTTTGCTTGTTGCAGTTCTTTTGCACAATATATGCTAATGGAGGTGGAGCGTGATACCGCTACGAATATCTTGACCGAACATGTAAAGTTTTTCAATATTCATCAAGGCGGAAAAATGCGTT
Source organism: Bacteroidales bacterium (assembly GCA_017618435.1). Classification (GTDB taxonomy): domain Bacteria; phylum Bacteroidota; class Bacteroidia; order Bacteroidales; family WCHB1-69; genus UBA1205. The sequence continues at coordinate 578 of JAFZUH010000352.1, forward strand.
TCCAACAACGTATTTTGGGTGTAAACTATTGGTTGCAATGCAATTTTTCCACATTGTTATGGGATACTAACGATGGAATACTGACCGTTATTTCACCTCAATTCCCGATTGTTGATACCTTGCACATTTCTTTTAGTGTCAAAACAGACGACAGTGTTTCTATTCAACAATGGGGAGAGGCTGCCTTGATATGTGAGACTGCTCATGGAAAAATGCACAAACAAGTATTGCCGGCTTATTCATTGTATGTAAAGCAAGAGACACAACCTCAACAGGATACAATATTGTTAGCAGAGAAAAGAATGCTTGACGGATATTATTATGTACAAGTGTCTGCAATGCGAAACAAGCAGTCTATAAAAGAAATGTCCAAGCAAATGCACTTGCAAAAAGATGATGTATTGCTTGAAAAAATAAAAGGAAAGTTTCATTGTTATTTCATAGGGCATTTCGCCACTAAAGAAATAGCCCGAAAAAAGTTAAATTATTACCATACTTATGCTAAAGATGCTTTTGTTGTTAAAGCAGATTGAAATGATTAAATTTAAAAGAACTAAAATATCAAGTATGAAGAAAATATTTGTAGCGATTATGGTATTTTCCATAGTTATATTGTCTGGTTGCCAAAAGTATACAATTACAGTAGAAGCAAATAATGATTTATGGGGAGAAGTTTCAGGTAGTGGTACATACACCAAAGGGACAGCATTGCAGATAACTGCAACAGCAAACAAAGGTTATGAATTTATACAATGGAACGATGGAAACGTTGATAATCCTCGGCAGGTTGTTGCCAATGCCAATTTTGTTTATACGGCTGTATTTGCCAATTTAAACGATGAAAATTCTTCTAATTGTTTGGTGATAAATACAGGTATAGCGGTTGTTGATGATTTGGCAAACACGATGGTGAAGGTAGAAGGCGGTAGTTTTCTAATGGGGGCAAACGAAGAAGATAAATATGCTTATTGTGCCGAAAAACCTCAACACCAAGTAACGGTGAGTGATTTTTATATTTGCAAACATGAAGTTACGCAAGAATTGTGGAAAGCCGTTATGGATAGTTGTCCGAATTATAAAGGCGGTTGGAGTGAAACCTATGGTATAGGAGATAATTATCCCGCCTATTTTATCAGTTGGAACGATTGTCAATTGTTTATTGCAAAATTGAATGAAATGACGGGCTTGGAATTCCGTTTGCCGACTGAGGCTGAATGGGAGTATGCGGCAAGAGGGGGAAACAAAAGCCAAGGTTATATTTTTGCTGGTAACAATACACTTGATGATATTGCATGGTATGTGAAAAATTCTGAAGGTAAAAACCATATTGTTATGCAGAAACAAGCCAACGAATTAGGCTTGTACGATATGAGTGGCAATGTGTGGGAATGGTGTAACGATTGGTATGGTAGCAATTACTATGCAGAAAGTAACAATAGTATTGACCCCAAGGGACCATTGGCGGATACAATAATTTCTTCGTTAGACTATACTCGGGTCATTCGTGGAGGTGCTTGGGATTACTATACAAGATTTTGTCGTTTGTCTTACCGAAATGGCTATTATATAGAGGATAGAGATTGTAATTTGGGTTTCAGACTTGTTTGTTCGCCAATAAAATGAGCCTAAAAAAGAATGGGGTAACATAATGCTTCGGAAATATATTTATCGTTTTCATTGTGTTAAGCAAATCTATAGCATACATTTTTAGGCTATAATAGGGTTTTATATTGATAAAATGCTTATCTTTGTCTTTTAAATTTGAATAAATGAGATTGACAAAGATATTTTTTTTGATATGTTTATCCCTTAGTATGTCTGTGTTTGCCCAACAGAAATACGATTTTGGCTTTACCTATAGTACGGGAGTTCCTGTAATGGATTGTCAATCTGTTTATTTTGATTATCCGTTTTATGGAGGAATGAACGCTATGCAATTTGGCCGAATGGATTGCAATGGCGATGGTATCAAAGATTTAGTGACATTCGATGTACATGGCAACCGTTTGAAAGTGTTTTTAAAACAAGGCAATCAGTTTGTTTTCGCTCCTCAATATAGTGCTTATTTCCCACAATTATCGGGTTTTATGCAATTGGTTGATTTTGATAAAGATGGGAAAGAAGATATTTTTACCTATAACAATGCAGGTATCAAGGTGTATAGAAATATTTCGGATACGATTCCCAAATTTGAATTATTTACCGATCGCATTTTATCCACCTATTATGCAGGCAGGCCTAAAATAAATTTGTTTTGTACTCCTGCCGATTATTTGGTCATTCAAGATTTGGATGGCGATGGCGATGTGGATATTTTAGCCTTTTGGTCTTTGGGTAAATATGTTGACTTTCATAGAAATATGTCTGTAGAAAGATATGGCAATTGTTCTCAACTTGATTTTGAGGTAGTGGACAGATGTTGGGGACATTTTTCAGAAAGTGGTGAAGATAATCAAATACAATTGAATGATTATTGTTCCCAATCTGCTATTGATAAACAAAAACGGCATACGGGTTCCACTATGTTGGCAGGTGATTTTAATGGCAATGGCTTATTCGATTTGGTGCTTGGCGATATGGATTATCCTATGGTGATGTATTTGCAAAATGGTGGGATTGCCGATTCTGCACATTTTATTTCTGTTTCATCGGATTTTCCCAATGCTCAATGTCCGATAGATTTGTATGCTATGCCTTGTCCTATGCTGTTGAATGTCAGTTCTGATACGCTGAAAGATTTATTGGTATCGCCCTTTGATGTATCTTATAATAAATCTGAAAACAAGGAGAGTGTATGGTGGTATAAAAATGTGGGAACAAAACAAAAACCTGATTTTCAATTGCAAACAAAAAGTTTTTTACAAGAAAATATGTTGGATTTTGGCTCTTGTGCTTTTCCAGTTTTTGCCGATATAGACAATGATGGTGTAGTGGATTTGTTGGTGGGAAATGCTGGCTATTTTGATAGTGCAAGCATTTCTTCATATTCTTTAACTTGTCATTATTCTGCAAGTTTGGCCTATTTGAAAAATGTTGGTACTGCTCAAAATCCTGAATTTAAATTGATTACAGATGATTTTCTGAATCTCCGTTCGCAAGGATATACTATGTTGTATCCATCGGTAGCCGATTTGAACGGAGATGGTAAAAATGATATACTACTTTTGGTAAATGGAGATTATTTGCTTTATTTTGAGAATAATACACATGATGGAAGTTTATCATACCGTACACCTGTGCCAAATTTCTCCAACTTGAGTTTTGCCGATACGCTATATTCCATTCAATTGGTGGATATTAATAACAATGGGTTGATGGATTTGTTGGCGGGAACCAAAGGAGGAAAATTGAATTTGTATATTAACAAGGGAACTCTACAAAATGCTGATTTTTATTTGGATATAACAAATTTAGGTGGAGTGGATGTGCGTGATTACGATAAGTCATATTTTGGTTTTGCCACTCCGTTTTTGTTTGAGGACAAATTGTTTGTGGGTACAGAAAATGGAAAAATCGTCTATTATGGAGCAATAAAATCCCGTTTGCACGAAACGTGGACACCAGTTATTGAAGAACAATTTTTAACTTTTGACAATCAAAAGATTATGATTAATGAAGGGGTCAAAACTGCTTTAACATTAGCGGATATTAATCAAGATGGCTTTCCTGAAATGCTTGTTGGAAATTTGGCTGGCGGCTTGTCTTTCTTTGGAGGTGTTGAACCTCCAGATATTACGCTTGATGTGGAAGAAAATATTTTTGCAGATAAGATTTCCATTTATCCCAATCCTTGTGTAGACTATGTTTTTTGTGAAACCCCAACAGGGGAGAATGTAGCATACATATCTGTTTATAATATTGTAGGTCAGTGTTTAAAAAATGAAAAAATCAATCATACGTTTGCCAAAATTGATATACAATCTTTATCGGCAGGAGTGTATTTTTTGTCCATAAAGTTACAGTCTAACAAAATGATTGTTAAAAAAATAGTAAAATATTAAGATGAAAAAGAAAAAATTGTATTTATGGTTGATTGTTGCGATGTCGGTTGTCATTGCAGTTGTCGCTATTGTTTTGATAATAAGAAGAGAAAAAGATGAAAAAAAACAAGTTAATTTTCGCAATTTCAAAGCCATAAAACAAATCCAAACTTTGCGTATAGGTATTTTGCCCGATGAAATGGATTATTTTTTAGATGGCGGTAAAGTTGCCGGTTTCCAATATGAAATGTTGGAAAATATGGCTTCGTATTATGGCTTGAAAACCAATTATATTGTCAATAAAACACAATGGGACAATCTTTATTCTTTGTTGAATAACGAAGTTGATATTTTGGCGATGAATATGCCTTATATGTTGGAATTTGATGCATTTGTTGATTATACAGAAGCACATTCAAGTTCGCAACAACTTATTGTTCAACGAAAAAACGATTTGTTTTTTCAAAACAACACTCAAGGCAACCTTACCTATATTGCTCATGATAGCAGTTGCCGTATGTTAATTCCTTATAAAATAGACAATACAATGATTCATTTGTTGAAAGACAGTGTTTTTGCCGACATTGCATTGCTATTGACAGACGAAAAAAATATGAATGCCGTTTTTGAATCCATTCTTCAAGATAGTGCAGATGCAACTATTTGTGATTCAAGATATTTGGCTAATCAACAAACAATAGACAAATATATTGATTATCATGTGATTGCGAAAAAAGAAAAGCAATATCACTGGTTGGTTTATCCTTCTAATCATACCTTGTTGGATAGTGTGAATGTTTGGCTGAAAAATTTCAAACAAACCAAAACATATAATATGTTGGTGGCAAAATATTACAATCCAAATTCAAAATCGCATAAAAAAATCATCAATAACCGTTCATTGCTTAAAAATAATTATATATCTTCCTATGATGCTCATTTTAAGAATTATGCTCAAAAATATAGGGTAGATTGGCGTTTGTTGGCAGCCATTGCTTATCAGGAATCAAGATTTAAACCCTCGCTTGTAGGACAAAAAGGAGCCTTTGGTATTATGCAGTTAACCACCCAAACCTCTCAACATTTTGGAATAACTGAAATGGAAACCATTTCTCAACAGATTGAATCAGGTGCGAAAGTCTTGTCAAGTTTCCAAGAAAAAATGCGAAAAAAAGGAATTGATGAAGAAAATCTTGTATGTTTTGTGATAGCAACTTATAATGCCGGTGTTGCACGGGTAGAAGATGCTATGAAAATTGCTGAAATTCAAAAGAAAGATGCTACCCAATGGAAAAATGTCAAAGAATCGTTATTGGATTTGAACAATAATGAAATTAGAAAATTAACTTATTTAAAAACAGGAAAATATAATGCAAAACATACCCTCAAATATGTTGATGAGGTTTACATGAGGTATGTACATTATTGCAATTTGGTGGAATAGTTATTGTTCATACAACAAATTACACCCTCTTAAATCGGCATTGTCGAAACGGCCTAACACTTCAAATTGATTGCCGTCTGTTAGCCGTCCAATATCTTGTGTGGCAATAAACGAACACGAATAAATATTTGCCAAATCAATAATATTGATGCCGCCTTTTTGACCAAAAGGAACGGGTTCTTTGGAAATAGGGTCTTGCATATCTCTCAATATAATTTTCATCCATTTAGGACACGAAAATGTTGTACCATTGGTACAATAGGCTTGAGATAATAGTTCTGCCATGCCGTATTCCGAGTAAATATTTGGAACAGAGAATTTTGTGGATAAAATTTGGTGTATTTCCTGACGAGTCATCTCTTTTCTTCTGGTTTTCATCCCACCTGTTTCTATGACAATCAGTTCAGGAAAATCAATTTGAAATTGTTCTACAAAGTCCAACAAGGCAAACGAAACCCCAAAGAGAATGGTTTTAATGTGATTGTTTCTCAAATAGGTGAGTTTTTGGGCTAAATCATTGAAATTGTATAGGTAAAAATCATTGTATGGATTTTGGCTTTTTTGCATGAGTTTATCAACCATATAAACCAACGATGAATGTTTCCGTTCCAAATAAGAGGGCAGGAGTGCCAAAATGGCGAACTCCGAAGGCTGACCTATAAACTGTTCAAAACAAGACAGAAAACTTCGCTCATAAATACTGAGGTCTGCAATATAATGTACCGATGGCGTTTGCGAAGTCGTTCCGCTGCTTTCAAAATATTGGTTTTCATTTACTTCTTTTGTCGCTATTTTGTGAAATTTAAACATGGAAATAGGCAAAAAAGGAATGTCTTCTATTTTGTTTATTTGTGTGGCATCAATGTTTAACAACTGAATATAGCGTTGATATATTTCGATGTTTTTGTATTGATAATCAAATATCTTTAATGCTAAGGATTGGAAATCCGCATCATTTTTTATCGTAAAAATATCATTAATTAAGGTTTCCATCAGAATAAATATTAAACAAAAAGTTCTACAGAGCGATTAAAAATCCCGTTTAGAAATGCCAGAGTCATTCCGTAATTGGAAACGGGAATATGTTCATTTACAATAGTTTTAATTCTATTTTGCACCTGCTTGTCTGTAACCATACATGCTCCGCATTGAATGGCCAACGAATATTGGTGTAAATTTTCGGGCAACGGACTTAATGAACTGACAAAGGCAAAATGCAGTTGTTTCCCTGTAACTTTTTGAAGTAAATTAGGAATTTTATAATGTCCAATATCTTGACAATGAACAGGATGAGAACAAGATTCCAACAATAAAACATGGTCATTGTCTTTTAAGTTCATAATATGTTGAGTACCATGCAAATATTCATCAAAATGGCCTTTGGCACGAGCCAAAATAATGCTGAAACTTGTTAATGGAATATGTTGGGGAACAATTTTGTTTACTTCTCCAAATGCTTGGCTGTCAGTAATCACTAATTTTGGTGTTTCTGTTTGCAGATAATAACTCAATTGTTGGGGTTGTAAGGATATGCAAATGGCTTCGTTATCCAAAATATCTCTAATAGTCTGTATTTGAGGTAAAATCAACCTTCCTTCAGGGGCTTCCTCATCAATGGGCATAACAAGTACAACCTTATCGTTTTTATTTATCAAATCTCCAATGAGTGAATGGGTTTGGTATGCACTTGGAGGTGTTATGGATATAATTTTATCAATCAGATTATCAATATTTTCTCTTGTCTTGCTGTTTGTTTTTACTATGGGGACATTGTAGGCTTGCAACAAGGTTTGGGTATGTGAATTCATTGGGGTCATATCCTCTTTGTTGTGTACAAACAGAAAAGGAATATTTGATTGTTGAAATGTTTCACAAAGTTTTTGTTCATCTGCTATAAATTCATTGTCAGAAAGAACAATAATCGCAACATCTATAGTTGGAATTACTTGTAAAGTTTTTTCTATACGTTGTCTGCCCAAATCTCCTTCATCGTCAATACCGGCGGTGTCAATCAAAACCGTTGGACCAATGCCGAAAATTTCCATTGTTTTTTTTACGGGGTCGGTGGTTGTGCCTGCCTCCGGGCTTACAATGGCTATGGGCTGATTGCACAAAGCATTGATTAAAGAACTCTTACCTTTATTTCTTCGTCCAAAAATGCCTATAAATACGCGTTTTGTTTTCATGTTTGTATGTTTTAAATAAAAAGACAGGCATCGCCATAACTCAAAAAACGGAAATGATGATTTAGAGCATAATCATAGATGTTTTTCCAATCCTCTCCGACAAATGCCGCTATTAACAACAACAACGTGCTTTTGGGTTGGTGAAAATTGGTTATCAATCCTTTAACTATTTTGGGGTGATAATATGGGGTTATCATAATTGAGGTGGATAAATGCAAAACATCAAGATGTTGCTCATTCATATAGTTTAAAATAGTCTGAAAGGCAATTGTATGATTGATAGGTTTCAGATTTTTGTTTTCATATACTTCCCATTGGGCAAGGTGAAACAATGATTCATCTATATTTTTATGTTGTTCAATACAATTGTGCATTTTCACACCTATCCAATAGATGCTTTCCAATGCCCGTGTTGATGTTGTTCCAACTGCAATTATTTGTTTTTCAGATTGTTTTATTAGATTTTCAAGAGTGTTTTTCCACAATAGAATTTGTTCGGTGTGCATAAGGTGGTTTTCTGCATATTTTTCATTGACAGGTTTGAATGTTCCGGCACCTACATGTAATGTAATTTTTTCTGTATCAATATTTTTTTCTTTTAAATTGTTTAAAACTTCTTTTGAAAAATGCAAACCGGCTGTGGGAGCGGCAACAGAACCGTTTTCTTGGGCATAAATGGTTTGATAACGTTCTTTGTCTGTGTTTTCCGCTATTCTTTTGATGTAGGGCGGCAAAGGTGTTTTGCCGACCAATTCAATTATTTCGGCAAAGCTCAGATGTGCGGGTGTCCACGTGAATTTTACCCGAAAGGCATCTTCTGTTTGTGCAATGCGTTCTACATTTAAAGTTGCAGTTTTTCCTTGATATTCAAATGGATAAGATAATACAGTTTTCAACCTTTTGTTGTTTCCAATATAGCACAACCATTCCGTTTCCGCTTGACTTTCAAATGCAATACTATGAATAGTGGAAGGCGAAAGGGGTTCCAAACAAAATATTTCTACTGTTGCACCGCCTGCGGTTTTGAATTGCAAACGGGCCTGAATAACTTTTGAATTATTGAAAACCAATAAGTTATTTTCATTAATATATTGAGATATATGTTTGAAAATATCTTCTTGAATATGTTTGTCTTTGTAAATAAGCAATTTGGATTCATCTCTTTTTTCACAGGGATAGAGGGCTATCTTTTCTTGTGGTAACGGGTAATTATAGGCTTCTATGTTGGTTAAATCTTTCATTTATTGCATTTATAATCAAATTGTTATCTATGTCGTTCATACATTTGAAATGTTTTTTGGGGCAATGTTTGAATCCTAATTTAGAGCAAGGTCTGCATTTCAGGTTGTTGTTTTCAATAATATCGTACAAATTATCAGGCATATATGGGTACATGCCGAATATAGGTACTGTATTGCCCCAAACACTGACAACAGGCGTTTGCAGGGCAGCGGCAATGTGCATTAAACCGGTATCGCCTGTGAGCAAAACCCTTGCTTTGGCAATGCAGGCCGCAGATTGATTGATAGTTAGTTTTCCACATAGGTTGTCTATTTGTTGGGCTGGTAGATTTTTGCGAAGCATTTCTGCCTTGCTATCATCGTTTTTCCCGCCCAGCAAGACTATTTTATGTGAAATATGGCGACAGATAGCCAAAAGTTTCTCTATCGGTATTTGTTTGGTTTCGTGCTGACTGCCCATTGCTATGGCGATAAAGGGTTCTGATAATAAGTAGTTTATGGGGATAAAATCTTCTTCTGTCAAGAAAAAATCCAAGCCCTTGCCGTCATTGGGGACTATAAACGGCAATTGGTTGGCACATGCCAAATATCTGTCCACAATATGTATGTGGGGCAAGCGGTTGATTTTCAGATTGACCAATAGCCATTTTTTGAAATTCAATTTTTGGAGTCTGCTTGTAGGAACACGTAGTTTTTTTGTGATTTTTAATGTTCTGAAATTATTCTGCAGATCAATAATATAATCAAATTGTTCTTGTATTAAATCAGTAGTGATATTCGTATTATATTCGTGAATTTTATCTATATAACTGTTGTTTTTCAACAAAGCAGCAAAGGCCGGTTTGGTGAGATAGTGAATTTGCGTTTTCGGTTGGGCTTTTTTGATACATCTCAATACCGGACTTGTGAGTACAATATCGCCGATACTACTTAATCTGATGATTAAAATCTTCATTTATTGATTAATAATAATAAGTTCTATCGGTTGGCTTTTTGATTTTTTCGGTGTTTTCCGATTTTTTCTCATTAAACATAACGATAAGGTACAAAGAAAGAGAATTGTTGTATTGTTTCCGTGTCTGTTCGTTGTAATAAGCCGTTTGGTTGAAATGCCGTGTGCGGATAGGTACCATGGAGTATTCAAAGCGGAAACCTGCTTTGAGTTGTTGCCATATTCTCACACGAACATCTACTAAAACAGACCAGTCGTTGGGTTTGGGAGCGACAACGGTATCATTGTCATAAACGCGTTTGACATCGTATTCTATTTCTTTTACATTGACTAAGCGGCTATATTGAAAGCCTACTGCAATTGACCATATCTGCCGATGGGTGTATTGAAACAAAACTGGAATGGAAATATAGTCTAAATTAAGTTTATATTTGAATTTTACGCCATAGCGCCAATCGGAAGTGTCTATGTTATAATCAAATTGGCGTTGTCTTGCACCTTTTTGATTGTACAAAATCTCCATGGAAACAGACCAGTTTTTTTTAGGATTGTATTTGTCAAAACTGAAGGGATACATAACGCCCAAGCCCGCTTTTACCCCGACTTTTTTGAAACCTGCCTCCATATCTCCGTCTACTTGGGTGAAATTTGCTCCAGCGATAATCTCACCCTTAAAGCGTTGGGCATGTAGCCATGTGCAACAGAATGAGATAAAAATAAGTATATATATTCTTTTAAAAGACATAAAAAAAATAATTCGTAAATAATAACGCATATTCTTTTGTTATATTTTGTTGGAAGCAAAATTTGTTGTTTTATGCACGATAGATTTTGTCGGGATTTTATGTAAAGATGTGGCATGAGGTGTCTCATTCTTAATGTTTGTAGGGCTGCCATAGTATGGCTATCCTTCTCTCTGATAGAATACTTTAAAAACGTGAAGAATAAATGCGGGTTAGAGTTATTTTCGTAAAAAATGTGAAACTTTGAGCGGGAAAAACTGCATGGAAAAAATGGGCGGACAAATTTAGAAATCCGTATTATTGAAAAATTATCTCTGCCACACAAATCAACCTATCCTATGAAATAAATAATGGGTTTGTAGTTTTAGCGAGAAGTTTCCCCATTTTTTAGTTTTTTTCTCACATTTCTTATACTAACAATATTTCTATTTTGGTTAGTGTATTTAAAAAGAAGTACCGGAAAAATAAAAAACAGCCTGCGGCTGCCGCAAGACCTTTTCTTTGCAAACCTTTCTTTGGGGTCTTCAAAGAAAGGTTGATACATCGGACACATTCAATGTGTCCTTACAATTCCGGAAATATTTTTAAACCGCAGTTTTTTACAACCTCACCCCCGACCCCTCTCCAATGTGGAGAGGGGAGCTCTAAAACCGCACCTTTTTTAAGGTGCAAATGCGAAATAATATTTTGTATGAACGCAAGCCTGCGTCCGTTGTTTTTCCTCCCAATAAAAAGTGTAACAAATTTGTTACACTTATGTAACAAAAGTGTTACGTAATAATGTCTTGAATAATAGTTGAATGTATTACTTTTGCAACTCTCTTGTGGAAGAAGTAAAAAATTATAAATTAAAATATTTAAAACGATGACAAAAGTAGTAAAAACGATGTTGCCCGTAGGGGCATTGATGGCTGTAATGCTGTTGTTTACGGCATGCAAGAAAGACAAGACAAAAGAGGATAGCAAAGACAATAGCGGAGAAACGCCGATACCTGCCGCCGCTTTGGATATACATACAGGCATAGCCGTTATAGATGCTTTGGCCAATGATATGGTGATGGTGCAGGGCGGCACATTCCAAATGGGTGCTGCAAGTGGAGACGCAGAGGCACGCGATAATGAAAAACCACAACATAGTGTAACTTTGAGCGATTTTTATATCTGCAAGTATGAAGTTACGCAGGAGTTGTGGCAGGTAGTGATGGGGAGTACACCGACTGTTAACGGAAGTTGGACAGATGAATATGGCAAGGGAGACAAATATCCTGCTTATCGTATATCATGGAATGAATGCGATACCTTTATAAAAAGATTGAATGCCAAGACAGGCTTGAAGTTTCGTCTGCCGACTGAGGCGGAGTGGGAATATGCAGCAAGGGGAGGCAACAAGAGCAAAGGTTATATTTATTCCGGAAGCAATGCCTTGGACGATGTGGCATGGTATTCTGGAAACACCAATCGCACCAACCATATAGTCATGCAGAAGACAGCCAATGAGTTGGGCTTGTATGATATGTCGGGCAATGTATGGGAATGGTGCAGTGATTGGTATGGAGCAACTTATTATACCGAGAGTGCAGGAGCAAGCAATCCAATAGGACCTTCTACGGGTTCTGTACGCGTGTTTCGCGGAGGCTGTTGGTACTTCGATGCGAGTTACTGTCGTGTTTCGTACCGTCTGTTCAACCCCAATCCCAACCACTGCGGCAACAATCTAGGCTTACGTTTAGCCCTATAGTTCTTCCTTAAAAAAAGAGAAAAGAGAAAAAAAAGTTGTGGAAAACGATGTGTAGCAAAGCGGCTCAACGAGAGAGCCTCTGCGAAACAAGTTTTCCACAACGAACTCAGTATGCTAAGTTCATAGCCACCCTATAATAGTCTCACACCAATAAAAAGCAAACCTCCTAACAGATAAGCGATATTTCTTGTAGGTGGTTTGCTGCTTTTGTTCAGTTTATAGTAAACAAACGATTCGATATTAACCCAAATACTTAACAAAAGCGTCCGCTTGTTCTTTCAATGCAGAATGTTGTTCATCGGTAAGTATCATGCGACCTTCAGTCCATGCTTCTGCGTTGAGGGTAATGCCTGTTTGTGGTGTGGTCATCACATCTGCTTTGATGAAAGTCAAAAGTTCGGCAAGTTTTTCTCTGCATTTGCCTGTAGCCATCTGACCGCCGGCACCGCTCATCGTTACTTTTTTCCCATTAATAACGGTAGGTGTTGCATAGTCGTTGGGAACAACAGGGCGGGATAGCCAGTCTAATAGATTTTTTACATGTCCGGGATAACTGAAATTGTACTCTGGGGTAAATATCCATATACCGTCTGCTTGGGCTACTGTTTCCCGCAGTTTTACAACTTCAATAGGGGTAGGAAATTCAATGTCTTGATTAATGAACGGCACTTTTGTGTAATCCAAATAGGTTATTTTTGCCTGTCCTGCCAAATATTGTTCTGCTTCTTGGGCAAGTTGTCTGTTAAAAGAATCCTTTCTGAATGAACCGATAATAAATAAGATATTTTTCATGGGTGTTGTTTTTATAGATTATAATTTATACTTATTATTTTATATTTACAAAAATACAAAAAAATATAGTTTGTTATGACTATTTTTTATATTTTTGTTGGAATTTATATTGGAAAAATAAATTTATACATAACCGATAAATATAGTATATCATGGATTTAAGTCTTGCAATTGCACTCGGCGTTACATTGGTGATTGCCATTTTGTTAATCGCTTTCAACAATGTTTCCAAAGATAAAATGAATTATCAGAAGTATTTGAAAACCATTTTTTTTGAGATAGATTATATTCCCGACAAATCGGAATTGCAGCATCGTTTGTCTTTGTTGAAATTAGACAAAAATGCCCGACAGATTGAGAATAAGGTAATAGATATGTTGAAATTTGTTCCGCAAACAGCGACAGATACGGGTGCGGAAGTTGGGTGTTCCAAAATGGGAGGATATGGTGATACAAATTTTGGAAAACCATTGTCAAATAACTCGTTCCTTATGCAAATCAATTGTAAGGAAATAAAAAATATCGTTACATCTCCGTCTGAAGGCATGTTGTATTTTTTTGTGGATACGGAAAAAATGCTCAAAGAGAAGAAAAATTTTGTGGAGGTGCAATATGTCTCTGATTTGTCTGATTTACAAGAATGTAGTATGCAGAACAGATTGTATGAGCAAGTTTCTGTTTTGCATTTTACTGCTGCCTTGTCTTTGCCTGACCCATATAGTCTTTGGGCAAAAGAAACTTTTACCGATATGGAACAGGAAGGTTATTATAAGTTGATAAATACAGACAATGCCAACCAAATAGGAGGCTATCCACAAAGTATTACCCAACATTTTGATTTTAATCCGGACACACATTTATTGTTATTGCAAGTTGAATGTATGGAATCATCTTTGAAAAATATGCCGAAATGGGCAAGGATATATGTTTTTGCGGATAAAGAAAAAGTACAAGCAAACGATTTTACTTCGCTAACTTCTTATTTGCAATATTTTGACGAATAATTATTCTCTGTCAAATTCTATTTCATCGTGTTGTACCCAACCGTAATAGGAACAACCTTCAGTATCTGTTTCATTTAAAGAAACGAATCTGTCGCTATGAATGGAAATGTCTACAAGGTTTTCCATACGTACAAAATACCAGAATTTGCCTTCACTGTCTCGGGTTTCGGCATAAATGGTTCCCTTGGCATCTTTGGGGTATACGGCTACCATATTGCCTTTCCAACGGGTTTTGCCGGCAATATATCTTTCATTGTCAACAATGGGTTCAATTCTCAAATAGGCAGTTTTTTTTACGTGAAACGGAGTGGGAGAGATACGTTTGTTAGGCAAAAATGTGCTTTTGAAAATCAAATCTGTTGATACGGTGTTGAAATATACCGTGTTGTTGGTTCTAATACCTGCATATTGTGTGTTTTTGTTGATAAAATTACCACAGCAGGCATATTCATACAAAGAAAAATTAAGACAATTATCGCCATCGGGTTCGTTTGCCTTGTACAAAACGCCTTTTCCCATAAATGACAGGTGAAAAGTTCCCTCTTTGTTGAGAAACAAAAAAACGTAATCGGCGTGTTTTATTTTTCCGTTGAAAATCACGTCTAAACGTCCATTGTTGTCAAAGTCAATAAGATGGAAATATGCTGATACATCGGAAAAAGTTACATGGTAGGTGTTTAACACTTCTTGAAAATCAGCGTTGGCCGCTGCCCGTGCAAAAATTTCTTGTGCGTTGGCGGTAGCGGGGGCATACCATTTGTCTATGTTGTTGTTTTTTACAAAAAATTTGTCCTGCCCGTACGAAAGGACATACGTTGCCAATACAACCGACAATATGCATATTCTTTTTTTCATAATTTATTTATCTGATTTTATTTGTGTTTCGTTGAAAATTTTCTTAACAGCAAACGATACAATTCCTGATAAGCCTCACTGTTTTCTTTCCAATTGTATTTTTGTTTCAATTGTTCCAAATAGGGCAACAAGTCGGTTAATCGTTTAAAATCGTTGAGTTTGTTGATTTCTTCGGTAAACAAAGAACCGTTGTTTTTGAATAATTCTTTGACAAATAAAAATTTATTATTAATGTCAATGCTGTTCATCAAATCAGAACTGCCATGACCGAGGCTTAATCCCAAAGTGTCATTGTTTTGCATACCGGAAACCATATCGTTGACCGATGGTCTGGATTGTTGGTATTTTTCGCTAATGCTGACATTTTTTACCTGAATTGGATTTTCAATATCAATTTCATCGCCCCAGTAGGCTGGTGGTGTTCTCCGTGATTGAATATGTTGCGGTTCTGTATGTTTTTGGGGAGTTGGTTGATAACCGAAATCTTGTGTTTCTTCTTCAAATTCTATATTGTCAAGGTCAATTTCTTTCCTATTTTGATTGGAGACGATTGGTTGTGGTTGTGGGTCCGATTCTATCTTCGGTTCAACTTTGGGTTCAATGTCTATAGTGTTGTATATGTCGAACATGGAATCATCTATGGTGATTTCGTCTACAATATTTTCATTTTCTGTCGGTTCTTCTTCGGGAGCAAATTCTGTAATTGATTCAATTTCCTTGTTTTCAACTTTTTCTTCCTGTTCTTCTTCAAAAAATACTTCTTGATTTTCTTCAATAGGTTGAGAATGTGTTGGCGTGTCGTTTTCTATTTGAGAAACGGATTCAACTTTTGTTTCTTCTTCAACAAGGTTGTTGTTGATAGTTGTTTCTGCAATAGGTTGAGGTTCCTCAATATTTGTGTCTTCAATATTAGTATTCTCGATTTTCTGTTCTTCGATTTTGGGCTCTTCAATGGAAGTTTCAGTTATATCTTGTTCCTTCTTGTTTTGTTCAATGCCCTTGTTTTCAATTGTTTCGTCTGTTGCAGGTTGTTCTACAACGGGAGTTGTTGTAGTCTTTTTTTCTTCAATTGGTTGAGAGTTGGAGGGTGTCTCATCGTTGTCCCACTCATCTCCGAACAAGGAGGGGATATTTAGTTTGTATTTTTCTTCTTCCGCTTTTTTATCTGCAATCTGTTGGGCTGTTTCTGCACGGAATTGCACACATTCTTCATAAAAACGGCGGCATTTTTCCAATAAAATATCTATTTCTATAAGTGAAGGTTGTTTTTTGAAATCCACTGCTTGCAGTTGTTTTTCAATATTATCGAAAAGATTACGAATATTTTTTTCGGTTGTATTGTTTGCCATGATTATCTGACTTTGATGTTTAAAATAATTTGCCAAAATTACAAAAAAATAAAATATGATAAAGAAAAATAATAGGTTTATTTGAAAAAATATCTCTATCGAAGGCAATGAAGATTATTTTAATTGCCAGTCGGAAATATTTATGTCTTCGTTGTTGATGATAGAAAGATAGTTGTTGTAACGGCTTGTAGCAATTTTATGGTTTTCAACGGCTTGTTTGACAGCACAATGGG
>JAFZUH010000353.1 GCA_017618435.1 Bacteroidales bacterium
AACAAGATGTGAGAGCCATGGCCGGTGTGCCTTCTTGGATTCTGATGATTGTGAAAAGAGTATTGGAATTAGAGCAGAAAGATAATCTTTGTGAAGTGTGGTCTAATTTGGAACTGTTTATGCATGGCGGCGTTAATTTTGCTCCATACAAAAAACAATATCAACATATTACGAACGAAAATCTTTGCTTTTGGCAGGTGTATAATGCAAGTGAGGGGTATTTTGCCACACAAGACAGACTTGTGGCTGATGATATGCTTTTGTTGGTTGATAATGGTGTTTTCTTTGAATTTATACCCTTGCAAGATTTTGTTAGTAAAGACTATGCAAAGGCTGTGCCTTTGGAACAGGTAAAATTAGACCGGAATTATGTTATTGTTATCAGTACGAATGCGGGTTTGTGGCGTTATGTAATTGGAGATGTTGTGCGATTTACTTCATTGAATCCGTATAGAATAATCATTACGGGAAGGACAACCAATTTTGTCAATGCTTTTGGGGAAGAATTGATTGTTGATAATGCGGAAAAAGCCATAGCCTTTGCATGTAAAAAAACGAATGCTATTGTCAATGAATATACAATGGCACCGGTTTATCCGTCTTCGACACAACAAGCCGCACATCAGTGGTTGATAGAATTTGAACAAGCCCCGCAGTCTTTAAGTCAATTTGTTCAATTGTTGGACGAAGAACTGAAAAACCAAAATTCGGATTACGAGGCCAAGCGGACCGCTGATATATTATTGCAAAACCCTATTGTTCAACAAATTCCGTATGGAACGTTTTTGAAATGGCTGGCTTCCAAAAATAAATTGGGGGGACAATTCAAAGTGCCGAGGTTGTCGAATGACAGACATGTAATAGAAGAAATTTTGTCAATGGTGAATAAATAATGGCAAGAATTTGATTTTATTTGAAAAAAAAGTACTTACTTTGCATATTGTTTGGAAATAAATAAAAATATATACAAAATATTAACAATATGGAAAATATAAATTGGAAAGAATTGTCATTCGGTTATATGAAAACCGATTACAATGTAAGATGTTATTATCGTGATGGTAAATGGGGTGAATTGGAAGTTTCTTCTTCAGAAGAAATTCCTATCCACATGGCTGCCACTTGTTTGCACTATGGACAAGAAGGATTTGAAGGCTTGAAGGCTTTCCGTGGCAAAGACGGTAAAGTGCGTGTATTCCGTATGGATGAAAATGCAAAACGTTTGGCCTCTACTGCTCATGGTATCATGATGGCTGAATTTCCGATAGAGAAATTCAGAGAAGCCGTTGCCAAAGTTATCCGTTTGAATCAACGTTTTATTCCTCCTTATGGAACAGGTGCTTCATTGTATCTTCGTCCATTGTTGATAGGTACAGGTGCTCAAGTGGGTGTAAAACCTGCAACTGAATATTTGTTTGTAGTGTTTGTAACACCGGTAGGTCCTTATTTTAAAGGCGGTTTTACCACCAATCCATACGTCATTACCCGTAAATATGACCGTTCTGCTCCACTTGGAACAGGTATTTACAAAGTAGGTGGCAATTATGCGGCAAGTATGCGTGCCCATAGCGAAGCCTGCCATGGCGGTGAATATGCTTGTGAATTTTATTTGGATGCCAAAGAAAAACATTATATTGATGAAGCAGGTGCTGCTAATTTCTTTGGTATCAAAAACAATACTTATATTACACCGAAATCTACTTCCATTCTTCCTTCTATCACCAACAAATCTTTGATGCAATTGGCTGAACATTTGGGAATGAAGACCGAACGCAGACCTATTCCTATTGAAGAATTGGAAACATTTGAAGAAGCAGGTGCTTGTGGTACCGCCGCTGTTATCAGTCCTATTCAACGTATTGATGATTTGGATAATAACAAATCTTATGTTATCTCCAAAGACGGACAACCCGGTCCATGGTGCAAAAAACTATACACTGCTTTGCAACAAATTCAATATGGTGAAGCAGAAGATGTTTTCGGCTGGTGTGATATTATAGATTTATAATATAGAACATTTGTCATATACAGGCTGTCATGTAGATGACAGCCTTATTTTTATTTATTTGTCAGTGAAACAATTTTATACAATTCCGATTTTTATTCCCGAAAAATCATGTCCTTTCCGATGTGTGTATTGCAATCAATATAGAATTGCCAATTGTTTGGTGGTGCCATCGGCGGAAGAAACGGAACAGATTATAGTGTCATATTTACAAACAATACCATCTGACAAGCATACGACTATTGCTTTTTTCGGCGGGAGTTTTACAGGTATGAGCATAGAAGAACAAAGTCGGTATCTTTCTGTTGCTGAACGTTATGTGAAGGACGGAAAGGTGGAAAAAATTCAATTGTCCACACGTCCTGATTATATCTCGAAAGAAATTTTGGACAATTTAAAACGATATAATGTTAAAACTATAGAATTGGGGGCACAATCTTTAGATGAAAATGTTTTAAAAATATCGGGGAGAAAACATTCTGTCAGAGATGTAGAAGAGGCTGCACGCTTGATTAAAAGTTATGGTTTTGATTTGGGACTGCAAATGATGATAGGCTTGCCGGAAGACACATTGGAAAAAAGTTTGTTTACCGCACAAAAAATTATTGATTTGAAAGCCGATAACACAAGAATTTATCCTACCTTGGTTATCAAAGACACAGCCTTGGCCTCATGGTGGAAAGCGGGAAAATACAAAGCCCTTTCGTTGCAAGAGGCCATTGATTGGTGTGCAAAAATATATATGTTGTTTGTCAATAACAATGTACAAGTATTGCGTGTAGGCTTGCATCCAAGTGAAGGATTGATAAACAAACGGGATTTGTTGGACGGACCTTTTCATGTTTCGTTCAAGGAATTGGTATTGACGAAAATATGGGAAGAAAAGTTATTGCAAATACCTGAAAACAAGCAAGGAAAACTTATCATTCGTATTGCACCGCAAGCAATGAACGGAGCAATAGGCTATTATGCTGAAAATAAAAAATTACTGACAACACGATTTGCAGCAGTGCAATTTGTGGCAGATGTACAAATGAAAAATTTTGATTTTGAGTATAGAATAGAATAAAAATGATTGTTCTTCACGATTATCGATTGTCCGATAAGGCTGTAAAAACGTTAAGCAACTATGCCGAACCGCTTGCTTTTGATGCACGAAATACAATTGCTTTTTCTGCTCTTGCCGGACATGCTGATATTTTTTGTTGTACGGGTTTGTCTCAACCGGTTTTGGCTCCCAATACACCTCAATATATTATAGAATATTTGAAATCAAAAAATATTGATTTTCAATATGGTAAAACTATTGTCGGGGATAGTAAAGATGTTATTTCCGCATACAATGTAGCCATTAGCCGTTCCTTTGTCGTTCACAATAGGCATTGTACTGACCCTGTTATTATGCAAAATCTGCAAGGAAAAACATATATACATGTAAAACAATCGTTTGCACGCTGCTCAACAATGGTTTTGCCTGATGATAATTTTATTACATCCGATAAGGCTATTTTTGCCAAATTGAGCGAAAAACATGTGAATTGTCTGTATGTGAATCCTGAACAAATTGTCTTGCCGAGCTTGAATTACGGTTTGATTGGGGGGTGTATGGGTGTATGCGACAAACAAGTGTTTGTCAGTGGTTCGTTGAAAAACATAGCAGATGGAGAAAAAATGAGAAGTTGGATAACAGATTCGGGGTTTGATATTGTGGAACTTGACACAACTTCTTTGTTTGATGGCGGAGGTTTGTTGTTTGTATAGGATAGAACCGTCAAAGACAAATGCGAACAGAGAGTTTAGATGCTCAAATATCAATGATATACAGACACAAGGCCATTACCCAAGATAAGCAAATCAAAAGGCTGATTAAATAATAACTTTTCTTTTTGTTTTTATGGTGAATGGCGGGCATAAGTATCATTATCAGGAAAATACCGCCCAATGCCTCTAAAATGTGCAATGATGTTTCGCTAACTCTTTTTCGTTTGTGCGATGCACTCCATTTGTCTTTGATGAAAAATATTCCGGATAAAATGTTGATAAATAATAAATAATAAAATATAGCACTCATTTACTGATTGTTATATTTTAAAATTTCGTCATTCATAAATACGATTTCAATGCCTGCTTGTTTGAACATTTCTTCGGATTCCTGTCCGGCATGATATTTCATTTCGCATACCACTCTTTTTATGCCGCAATTGATAATCATCATAGCACAAGTTCTACAGGGGGTCATTCTGCAGTATAGGGTGGCACCTTCTAAAGATATGCCCAATTTTGCGGCTTGGCAGATAGCATTTTGTTCTGCATGCACAGTTCTTACGCAATGATTGGTAACCTCTCCGTTTTCGTGTATTGTTTTTTTCATTTGGTGTCCCACTTCATCGCAATGGGGCAATCCGATAGGGGAACCGACATAACCTGTTACCAGCATTTGTTTGTTTCTTACCACAACGCAGCCGCTTCTGCCTCTGTCGCAGGTAGCACGTTCGGCAACGGTGTTGGCAATTTTTATAAAGTATTCGTCCCAACTGGGTCTTTGATGTTTGTTATTGTCCATTTTATAGTATTTTTGCTAAAACTTGTTCTACTTCTTTATACAAATCTTCAATTTGTTTGTTGTTGTTAAATAAAAAATCGGCTTCAGAGATACATTTGGAAATATTTTGTTTGTTGGGGTCTGTGTTGTTCATTTCTTGGTATTCGCTTGCCTTGAATTCTTCAAAACTGATATGGTCGGTTTCGGAATTCCGTTTTACGACACGGCGATAACGTTCGGCAATGTCTGCATCGATGGCAAAGAGATAAAAATTGGAATGTTTTCGCAACGAAAGCACTTCACCGTATGTCCTGATAGATTCTATAACAGCATTTTGCCGGTTTTTAAGGGCTTCTTCATACAGACAATCTGTAATATAAGACGGATTGTGAGTTTTTCTTAAATTGTTGGCAACCATAGTCATACTGTCTCTATTGATAGGCAGGGTTTGTTTTTTGATTTCTTCAATTAGAAAATTTCTTACAGAATAATGTTTGAAATTTTTCCGTTGCACCAGATAATCGACAATGGTTCCCTTGCCGGCTCCAATTGTTCCTGTTATGCCAATTATTTTCATAAGTCTTTGTTCGGTTTTTGATATTAAAATACAAAATTACTATTTATTTTTTGATTTTTAGTCATTTTTATAAAATCCTGTTTAAAATTTTCAGAAATTGATTGTCAGTAAATTCAAGTTGGACAGTTATAAAAGTGTATCTTTGCAAAATAAATAAATAGGCAAATGAAAAGATTAACATTGTTTTTGGTGGTAGGTCTGTTGTTTTTTACCGCTTGTAAAAAAGAGTTTTCTATTACGGTGAAATCCAACAATAATGCGTGGGGTACGGTTGCAGGTGGAGGTACATACGCTAAGGGAACAAGCATAACATTGCAGGCAACTGCCAACAATGGCTATAAATTTGAACAGTGGGATGATGGTGATACTGCTAATCCACGAAGTATTATTGTTGAAAGAGATGCTGTTTATACGGCAATTTTTGC
>JAFZUH010000354.1 GCA_017618435.1 Bacteroidales bacterium
ACAATCTTCGGCACGTTGTCGTTTTCCCCGATGAAGACGGACCGCTTAACAGCACCATCTTGACACCTTCTCGTTTTTTTATTGCATCGACAATAGATATTACCTTTTTTTCTTGCAATGCTTCTGACACCAATACCACAGCAGTTGTTTGTCCGGCACGCACCAAATTGTTCAAATCTCCCACGTAGGGTGCTTCCACCAATCTAATCCATTCTTTATGTTCCTTGAATATATTAAAATATTTGGGAGATTTTTTCATGGGGGAAATCTTATCCGGCCATTGGCGTGAAGGCGTTCTCAACAAAAAACCGTCTTCGTATGGAGCCAAATCAAAATATTTTAAATAAGAAGTTGAAGGTACCAAACAACCGAAAAAATAATTAATAGTATTTTCAATGGCATACACTGAAGTATAAAATAAATGTCTGTTTTTCAACAATTTTTCCTTGTCAAACAAACCTTCTTTTTTGTATAAGGCAATGGCTTCTTCGGTTGGTAATTCTTCCCGAACAATTGGCAAATCAGCAGCAACTAATTCTTTCATATATTTTAATAGATTAGCCACTACCTCTTTGGTAACCTTAAAATCAGGATTTTCAAATTCACAATATTTACCACCAGAAATTGCGTGTTTGATAATAATATCTTCAGTAGGATACAAATCCTTAACAGCCTTATACAACAAAAAATTTAACGAACGATCATACATCGCATATCCTGAAGGATCCGTAGCATCAATAAAAGTAATTACTTTATTACTGAAAATTTCATAATTCAAATTTCTAACCTTATTATTTACCTTTGCCCCTAATATGGGATGCGGAAGAACAACATTTAATTCTGCTGCTATCTGTTTGAGTGTCATACCACTCGGCAACTTTTTTCTTATATTGTTATTGGTACAAATAATTTCCAACATAGTAATTTTTATTTTTATATAACATTAACTTCCATTTCCAACTCTACTCCAAATTGTTCAAACACATCATGTTGTATATTTTGTGCCAAATTCAAAATATCCTGTCCTTTGGCACCGCCACAATTTATCAAAACCAAAGGTTGTTTTTGGTAGACTCCTGCTTTACCCATAGTTTTACCTTTCCAACCACATTTTTCTATCAATTGTGCAGCGGATAATTTACATTGCTTTTCAGAAACGGAAAATGATTTTAAATCCTCATATCTGCTCTGTAGTTTATCATAGATATGTTTGTCCACAATA
Organism: Bacteroidales bacterium; assembly: GCA_017618435.1. Classification (GTDB taxonomy): domain Bacteria; phylum Bacteroidota; class Bacteroidia; order Bacteroidales; family WCHB1-69; genus UBA1205. Next base: position 1,223 of record JAFZUH010000354.1, read on the forward strand.
GGATTTTTGAAAAAACTACCGGCATTGCCTATTGTTTCAACATCCGGCAATTTTTCCTGTCTGATTTGAGATACAACCCGATAAATTGTATTACAATTCACTTCTTTTTCTTTTTCAAGACGTTGCTGTACGTCTGCATAATGAATACAAGGTTTCGGTTGGGAAAACAAACGAAATTCGACAGCAGTTATCACATATTTGCCTTTCAACTCTTGTTTAAAAATACTATTTCTATAGGCAAACTTACATTCTTCATTAGAAAAAACAACTGACTTATTAGTTTGTATATCAATAGCATATACTTTATTTATAAAGTCACAAGCCTCTCTTCCGTATGCTCCGATATTCTGTACGGCAGCACTTCCTACTTTGCCCGGAATAAGTGCTAAATTTTCCAATCCATAACACTTATTTTCCAATGTATATCGCACAAAACCATCCCAATCTTCACCGGCAGAAGCTCTTACATACTTGTAATCACCATCAGAAACAATAGCAATGCCCTTATTTTGCATTTTAAGAATTGTACCATGAAAATCATGTACAAACAACAAATTGCCCCCATCTCCAACAACGAATAATTTCTCTTGGGGATTCCGTTCAGACAAATAGACTTTCAATTCATCTTCTGTCTCAATTTCAATAAATGTATCTACTTGTACATCAACATGAAATGAATTATACGGTTTTAATGAAACGTGATGTTGTATATTCATATTTTTTTATTAACAATAATAAATAGCCCCTCCTACTACGTCTTTTTTTGCCCCCGTTACGCTTGACAAACAATTTGGACGATTTAGCCATCGTAACAAACCCAAAAGAGCAAAAATAATTGCCTCTTTATAATCTATTTGTTTTTCATCGGGTATAACAATAGAAATATTTTTACAATAATCCCTAATCAATTGGCAAAGATAAATATTTTTTGCTCCTCCTCCGGTTATTAACATACTTTTTTTTGAATTGTTATCTGCTATTTGAGATATTTGATAGGCAATATGATGATTTAAAGTGTTTAAAATATCTTTATTATCAATATCAAAACCATTTATTACTGGATAAAATACATTTTCCACCCATTCTGCCCCTAACGATTTAGGATACGATTGCAAGTAATAATCCAATTGATTTAATTTTTCAAACAAAGGGACATTCAATACACCTGCTTTGGCTAAATTGCCGTCTTTATCATAA
>JAFZUH010000355.1 GCA_017618435.1 Bacteroidales bacterium
ATATCAAAATTCACCATATAATCATGCTTGTGCGATGAGACGTGTGCAAGATATACTTCCAACAATTGTACAAGTAGGCATTCGTTCTGTTGCAGAGGAGGAACGCAAAAACATTGTAGCAGAAAACATTTTTTATGCACATTTGATGTACAATAATGACGATTGGATGCAAAAAGCTATAAACAGATTATCTGATAATGTTTATATTACAATAGATTTGGATTGTCTTGACCCTTCTATACTCCCTTCTACGGGAACACCACTGCCGGGAGGAATGATGTGGTATGAAATGTGGACTTTTTTCAATAAATTGATTGCACAAAAAAATATTGTCGGTTTTGATGTTGTTGAATTGTGTCCTAATCCTGCCGATAAATCTTCAGATGTTTTGGCGTCTGTTTTGGTTTATAAGTTAATAACAAAACTGATTAAGAAACAGAAAAACAAATGATAAATTAGACGGACAAAACTTTAAAAGTTAGTCCGTTTTTTTTCGCTTGTTGAATAAAAATAGGTAAAGCCTCCAACATGTTGTCAGCCGCTTTGGGATTGTCATGAAAAACGACAATGCCACCATATTTGCTTACACTTTTTATCAACCGTAAACATTTCTGCGGATTGTTGGTTTTCACCCAATCATAACTCAATTTTGTCCAAAAAACAATACGGAATGTTTTTTTCAAATGCCACCATTGCCTTAAACCTATTCGTCCATGTGGAGGTCTAAATAGTTTGCTGTTTATGAGGCGATTAGCATTTTTTACGTCTTGAATGTAAATTTGAAAAGGAGTGTGCCAGCCGTTGAGGTGTTTCATGGTATGATTGCCGACTGCATGACCTTGTTTTTTTATTTCTTCAAATATTTCGGGATAACGTTGCACGTTTTCTCCCACACAAAAAAAAGTGGCTTTTACCTGTTCCCTGTCTAAAATGGCAAGAATTTTTTTTGTTAAATCTTGTTGGGGACCATCGTCAAATGTTAAGTAAACAACTCCTTTTTCCCGAAAGATATGCCAAAATAATCCCCTTTTTAGTAAAAATAAGATTGAAAATGTAAATACAAAAATTATAATAATAAGATATACAAACATTTATATTTTTTGTTGAGAAATATTTTTCTTTTTGCAAAAATAAGTATTTTTGCAAAAAAATCAAAATATGATTACACTTAATTTTTTAAAAGAACACCCGCAAGAAGTTATTGATAGATTAAAAGTAAAAAATTTTGATGCGGAACAATATGTTGAAACAATTTTAGATATTGATACACAACGGAGAGATATTCAAAAGCGTTTGGATAACAATTTGGCTCGTCAGAATCAGATAGCCAAACAAATAGGACAATTGTTTAAATCGGGAAATATAGCAGAAGCCCAAGCGTTGAAAGATGAAACGGCAGAATTGAAAGTTGCCGAAAAAAATATGTCGGCAGAACTTTCGGAAAAAGAACGGGAGTTGAACAATACCCTTGTTTTATTGCCTAATTTGCCTCACAGTTCTGTCCCTAAAGGAAAATCGGCAGATGACAATGAGATTGTATATTCTTGGGGTGATACAAGTGTCCAATCGTTTATGAAACCTCATTGGGATGTGGCTGCTGATTTGAAAATGCTTGATTTTGAAACAGGGGTGAAAATTACAGGAGCAGGTTTTCCTATTTATATTAATAAGGGAGCGAAATTGCAACGGGCTTTGATAAATTTCTTCTTGGACAAAGCGACTCAAGCGGGTTATCAAGAGGTGCAAGTGCCTTATATGGTCAATGAAGACTCCGCCTATGCTACAGGACAATTGCCCGATAAAGAAGGACAAATGTATTATGTTAAAGAAGATAATTTTTATCTTATTCCGACAGCAGAAGTGCCTTTGACAAATATTTATCGGAATGTAATTCTTAAAGAAAGCGATTTCCCTATTAAACAATGTGCTTATTCTGCATGTTTCCGGAGAGAAGCGGGGTCGTATGGCAAAGATGTGCGCGGCTTGAATCGGTTGCACCAATTTGACAAAGTGGAAATTGTGCAGATTGTTCACCCTGAAAAATCCTACGAAGTTTTGGAAGAAATGAAAGCCCATGTGAAAAATTTGCTTGAAGCATTGGAATTGCCTTATCGTATTGTCAGACTTTGTGGCGGTGATATAAGTTTTACTTCTGCTCTGACATTCGATTTTGAAGTATTTTCCAAAGGACAGCAAAAATGGTTGGAAGTAAGTTCTGTATCTAATTTTGAATCATTCCAAGCCAATAGAATGAAATTGCGTTTCAAATCTGAAAACGGGAAACCGCAATTGGCACATACGCTGAATGGTTCAGCTTTGGCTTTGCCAAGAATTATGGCTTCGTTGATTGAAGACCATCAAACTGCAGACGGACACATTGTTGTTCCAAAAGCCCTGCAATCGTATATGAATTGTGAATTGATATAGAAATATTGGTTGTTATTTTTATGAGAATCTTCATTTGAAAACAAATGAAGATTTTTTTATTGAATGCAATTGTGACACATCGACATGTTCTTTGGGGCATGCTGAAAAGAAAGATATTTTTCCCCATGTAAAATATCCCATAGGTTATTTTGTTTCAAATTTCCAAAACAATACAATCCGTCTTTGTCAAAGCAACATGGCAATACGTTCATATCCCATGTTATAACTACAGAAGTCCATGCCCGCCAGCAATTGCGATGGATTTTCGGAGAAGTTTTGCATTCATATTTGCCGTCTTGGTTCCGTTGATAACGGCTGTTTGCATTATTAATAGGTAATAGTTCGTTTCTGTTTTCGAGGTCGTAAAATTGAGCCGTTTTAAAAACAACTTTGTCCGCTCCTGCTTGTTTGGCAAGATGGATTATTTGTGCTATATCGTTTTCTGTGCTACGCAACAAAAGACACTGTACAACAAGTTGAGGAAAAGGACTCAGGGCTTTCCTTTTTGCTGCCGCTAAATTGCGAATGGAAAAAAAAACTTTATCTATACTGCCATTTTGTCTGTATTGTTCGTAACTGTTTTGGTCCTTGCCGTCTAATGAAATAACAAGGCGGTGTAAGCCAGATTTGACAATTTGTCGGGCTAAATTTTCATCAATGTTTTGCCCATTGGTGGAGGTGTTTACAAATATTTTTTTTTCTTTGGCGTATGCTATGCAACGGCAAGTGTCTTTATGCAAAAAAGGCTCTCCCTGAAAATAAAATGTTAGATTTACCAGATAGTCGGCACATTGGTCAATTGCTTTTTGAAAATCTTCAAATTGAAGAAACCCTTTGGGGCGTGTGCTTGTTCCCATACCGGTAGGACATTCCTTGCACCGTAATTGGCAATTGTTGGTGGGTTCTATGGCAATAGAAAAGGGGTGGTGATAAAATCTAAAACGTTGCGGAAGAAACTTGAAACGATAAGTAATGGTAAGTTTAAGTAAATTGTGAATTTTTTTCCACGAAACAATTCTACAAATTTCTTTGAAAAATGAAAAACAATAAGGCATTAATAGGATAGTATAGTGTTCTGCTCTATAGCCATCTTACGCAAGTTGATGACAGCATAACGCATTCTTCCTAATGCTGTGTTGATACTGACTCCCGTTGCTTGGGCGATTTCTTTAAAACTCATATTGTTGTACAATCTCATACGAAGTACTTCTAATTGCTCTTTGGGAAGTTCTTCCACCAATTCATGAAGAGAGTCATAAATTTGGTTTGTAATCATGACCTGTTCTATAGAATGTGAAGGTTCGGAAACAACATCAAAAATATCGTAAGAACCGTTGTTGTCCACATACGACATTTTTTGGTTGCGGCGGAAATAGTCTATTACCAAATTGCGGGCGACTCTCATCAACCATTGGTTGAATTTTCCTTCTTCCTTGTATCTTCCTGAACCTAATGTGTTTATAACCTTATAAAAGGTGTCTTGAAACAAATCATTGGCCAATTCTTCATCTTTGACCATCATCAA
>JAFZUH010000356.1 GCA_017618435.1 Bacteroidales bacterium
ACAACAATCCGTTAACCATACTTGGCATAGACGATGTGTTTGTTGAACAAGGCTCTGTAAAGCAACTGCAAGAACTTTGCAAACTTGATGTGGATAGTATAGTAAAAATTATAAAAGAATTGTAAATATTGGCATAAAACAGTTTTATCGTTCAGCAAAATGCTAAATCTTTTTTGAATAGTTGTTTTGTCTGCTGATTTTTTGGAAGATTTTGTAAAATTATTGCTAAAAAAAAATTATCTTTGCAAATTCAATATATAAAAATAACATAAAACAATAAATAAATGAATAGAGATATTTTTGTTTCAAGACATGTCGGACCACGTCCGGCAGAAGTTGAAAAGATGCTGAAAGTTATAGGTGTTTCATCTATAGACGAATTGATTGACCAAACCATTCCTGCAAAAATCCGTTTGAAAGAACCTTTGAAAATGGACGCTCCTATGGGAGAAGCAGAATTTTTGAATCATGTTCGCCTATTGGCTTTGAAAAACAAATTGTACAAGTCTTATATCGGTATGGGATATTACGGAAGTATTACTCCTGCCGTTATATTGCGTAATGTATTGGAAAATCCGGGTTGGTACACATCTTATACTCCGTATCAAGCCGAAATTTCACAAGGTCGTTTGGAGGCTTTGTTAAATTATCAAACTGTTATTTCAGACTTGACGGCAATGCCTTTGGCAAATGCTTCTTTGCTTGATGAAGCCACAGCAGCAGCAGAGGCTATGATTATGTTTTTCAATGCACGTAGCCGTGATATGCAGAAAAACAATGCCAATCAGTTCTTCGTTTCCGAAGATGTTTTCCCGCAAACTTTGCATGTTGTTAAAACAAGAGCAAAATTCTTAGGTATAGAAGTTGTTGTCGGCAAATGTTCAGAATTGGTTCTTTCCGACAAAATATTTGGTGTATTGGTACAATATCCGAATCAATACGGAGAAGTTGTTGATTATGCCGATTTTGTTAAAACGATGAAAGCTCATGGTGTAAGAGTTGCCGTTGCTACCGATTTGATGGCATTGGCATTATTGACACCTCCTGGCGAATGGGGTGCTGATTGCGTTTTGGGTTCGACCCAACGTTTCGGTTTGCCTATGGGCTTTGGCGGTCCAACTGCAGGTTTCTTTGCTTGTACAGAAGATTTCAAACGTCAAATGCCAGGACGTATTATCGGTATAACCATAGACAAACAAGGCAATCGTGCTTATCGTATGGCATTGCAAACACGTGAACAACACATCAAACGTGAAAAAGCAACATCAAATATCTGTACCGCTTCGGCTTTGATGGCTATTATGAACGGTTTTTATGCTGTTTATCATGGCAAAGACGGTATCAAAGACATTGCAACACGTATCAATGTGCTGACCGAAAAATTGAATGAAGAATTGCCAAAATTGGGTTACAAACAACACAACAAATATTTCTTCGACACTTTGGCTATAGAATGTCCTGTAAAAACCGACAAAGTACGTCAAGTTGCTCTCGAACATGAAATCAATTTCCGTTATATTTGCGAAGATTGCATTGGTATCAGTATAGATGAAACCACAACCAAAGACGATATTGACGAAATATTGAATGTATTGGCTATTGCCGCAGGCAAAACACACGAAAAGATAAATTGTAACGGTTGTTGCCAAACATTATCGATGGCTCATGTGCCGGAAAATTTGAAAAGAACATCTCCTTATCTGACACACCCTGTTTTCAATAGTTATCATAGCGAAACAGAGATGATGAGATATATCAAAAAATTGGAGATAAAAGATTTGTCTTTGAACAGAGCAATGATTCCTCTTGGCAGTTGTACCATGAAATTGAATGCCGCAGCCGAAATGTTGCCTATCAGTTGGGTACGTTTCCAAGCCATTCACCCGTTTGTTCCTGCAGACCAAGTTGAAGGTTATCTGACAATGATAAAAGAAATAGAACGCGATTTGGCTACCATTACCGGTTTTGACGGTGTTTCTTTGCAACCTATGTCAGGTGCTTCAGGTGAATATGCCGGTTTGTTGGTTATCCGCAGATATTTCGATGCCAACAATGCAGGACACCGCAATGTTTGTTTGATTCCTTCTTCTGCACACGGCACCAATCCTGCTTCTGCTGCTATGGCAGGTATGAAGATTGTTGTTGTCAATGCGACAGCAAGCGGAGAAATAGACGTTGAAGATTTGCGTCAAAAAGCAGAACAAAACAAAGACAATTTGGCTTGTTTGATGATAACCTATCCTTCCACTCACGGTGTGTTTGAAGAAGCCGTTATGGATATTATCAATATTATTCATCAAAATGGCGGTTTGGTATATATGGACGGTGCCAATATGAATGCTCAAGTTGGTTTGACCAATCCTGCAACAATGGGTGCAGATGTTTGCCACTTGAATCTCCACAAAACATTTGCAATGCCTCATGGCGGTGGCGGTCCCGGCGTTGGTCCAATTTGTGTAAACAGCAAACTGAAAGATTTCTTGCCGAACCATAGTCAAGTAGAAGTTGGCGGAAAACAAGGTTCTGCCGTTTCTGCTGCTCCTTTTGGCTATCCGCTCTTGTTGCCTATTACCTACGGATATATCAAAATGTTGGGTGCTGAAGGTTTGGCAGAAGCAACCAAATACGCTATCTTGAATGCCAACTATATGATGTCAAGATTGAAAGATACGTATAAAATACTTTATACAGGGGCAAAGGGCAGAGTGGCTCATGAAATGATATTGGATTGCAATTCATTTAGCCTCAGTGCACAAGTGGGCGATTTGGCAAAACGTTTGATGGACTATGGTTTCCATGCTCCAACCGTGGCTTTCCCTGTTCATGGCACCTTGATGGTTGAACCTACCGAAAGCGAACCGCTATCCGAAATGGACAGACTTTGCGATGCTTTGATACAGATTAGAAAAGAAGTTGCCGATATTGAAAGCGGAAAACTTTCCAAAGAAGACAATCCTATTGCCAATGCACCTCATACTATGCAGGTAATTTGTGCAAACGAATGGAATCACGCTTATACTCGTCAAGAGGCTGCATTCCCGCTTCCTTACGATGATAAATATTGGCCGACAGTTTCTAAAGTAGATGATGCCTACGGAGACAGAAATTTGGTTTGCAAATGTGTATCTGAATAGACTTTATAGTTACAAGATATTTTATTTTATGGCAGCTTTTAGGAGCTGCCTTTTTTTTGTAATAAGAAATAAAAAATAGGTCAAAATAGGGTTTGTTTGGTAGTGTTTATTGGGGGCTTTGCTGTTTTTGACCAATAGACTTAATAATATAAAAAAGAGTATTGTGTTAAATTCAGCACAATACTCTTAGTGTTTTATACGGATTTTCTATTAGTGTTTGAAATGTCTTACATGTGAGAATACCATAGCGATGCCATTTTCATCGCAAGCGTCAATCGATTCTTGGTCGCGAATGGATCCTCCCGGTTGAATAATGGCGGAAATACCTTCTTTGTTGGCAATCTCCACACAATCTTTGAACGGGAAGAATGCATCGGAAGCCAAAACGGCACCTTTGAGGTCGGCTTGAAAATGTTTTGCCTTGACGATAGCCTGTTCAAGAGCGTCCACGCGAGATGTTTGTCCCATGCCAGATGCCAACAAACGCTTGTTTTTTACCAATACAATGGCGTTCGATTTGGTATGTTTGACAATTTTATTGGCAAAGAACATATCCTCTATTTCTTTTTCTGTCGGGCGAGCCTTGGTGGGATAGGTGAGGGTTTCTTTTGATTCTATACTTTGGTCTCTGTCTTGTTCCACATATCCGCAAAGCAGGCTGCGTTTTTGTTTGGTTGGCAAAGCACATTGTTTTGATTTCAACAAAATACGATTTTTCTTTGATTTCAACACTTCAAGGGCTTCTGGTTCATAGTCGGGAGCGATAAGCACTTCAAAGAAAATGTTATTAATATCTTCTGCCGTTTGTTTGTCAATGCAGGCGTTGCATACCAATATGCCACCAAATGCCGAAACAGGGTCGCCAGCCAAAGCCTCTTTCCATGCTTCAAACAAAGTATCTCTTTGGGCAATACCGCAAGCGTTGTTATGTTTGATTATGGCAAAAGTGTTTTTGTCAAAATCTGCAATCAAAGACAAAGCGGCATCTATATCCAAAAGATTGTTGTATGAAATTTCTTTGCCGTGCAATTTGTCGAAACAAGTATTCATATCTCCATAAAAGACGGCTTTTTGGTGTGGGTTTTCGCCGTATCGCAAGATGGTTTGTCCCGAAAAATAATTGGAAATTGCGGTATCATAATGCGATGATACTTGGAAGCAATAACTTGCAAAATGTTTTCTTTGTTCCAAACTTGTGTTTCCTTTATCGGTTTGTAACAAACTTATCAGTTCATCGTAATACATGCGGGAAGGTACGCAAATAACGTCAGCGAAATTTTTGGCTGCTCCGCGTATCAATGAAATGCCGCCGATGTCTATTTTTTCGATGATTTCGGCTTCATCGTTTGTTTTTTGCAGGGTTTCTTCAAAAGGATACAAATCTACGACAACCAAATCTATCGGGGGGATATTGTAATGATTGGCTTGAGCAATATCATCTTGGTTTTCTCTACGATAGAGTATTCCTCCCATAACAGTGGGGTGCAAAGTCTTGACTCTTCCACCAAAAATGGAAGGATAGCCTGTAATATCTTCTATTGCCGTGGCTTCTATGCCGATTTTTTTGAGATAATCGTAAGTACCTCCTGTGGAAAAGATATGTATGCCAAGTTTTTGCAACTCTGCAGCAATAATATCTATTTTTTCTTTGTTGTAAACGGTAATAAGTGCATTCTGAATTTTTCTCATTAAACCTATCTCCTAATATTTTATGGTTAAACAATTTTATTGCAAGCAACCGCCTTGCAGTTTTGTGCAAAAGTAATATTTTTCTTTACATAAAAATTATTTTTTCTAAAAAAGATGGGAAGAAAAAAGGCAGTAAGAAAACCTCACTGCCTTTTTTGTAGTTTATGGTACCTATTTTCTAATGTCCATTTCTTTTATCAAGTTAGTTGCACCTGCATATTTGTCAATAACAAACAACATATAGCGTACATCTAAATTGATACAGCGTTGCAAGTTTTCCTCAAAGTCAATATCACCGGACATGGCTTCACTGTTGCCGTCAAAAGCCAACCCGATGAGACAACCGTTAGCATCAATAACCGGAGAACCTGAGTTGCCGCCTGTGATATCATTGTTGGAGATAAAACAAGTTACCAATTCGCCTTTGCTGTTGGCATATTGACCATAGTCTTTTTGGGCATGCAAATCTTTCAACCTTTGCGGAACATAAAATTCGGCATTGTTGGGGTCTTCTTTTTGCATAACGCCTTCCAAAGTTGTATAGTAATTGTAGGTAACACCGTCTCTTGGGTCATATTTTTTAACGGTACCGTAGGTTAAACGAATGGTAGAGTTTGCATCAGGAGCAATGGCTTTGTCTTTGTTGATGGCCAAAATACCTTCGGTAAACAAACGGTTGTTTCTATTAATGTTAGGACCGGCAGTGGCATATTTTGTACCTGCTGCTGCTCTTTGTTTGTATATTTGCGTGCTCAACATCAAAGCGATGTCTTTTTCTAACAATTTGGCATTGGGTTTTTCCAAGAATGCATTGAATTTTTCTTCGGTAGCAAAAATTGATTTTGCATATACGTCAGCGGCAAATTTTTGGAAATTGCCTTTGTATTTTTTCTCAATAAGTGTGAAAAATTCAGGAGCGTATGTTTTGTCCATGTGTTGATAAACATATTCATACATGGCTGCCATAAGTTTTTCGTCAGTTTTTGCATTGTAGTCTTTGTAAAATTCTTTGCCTGCTTCTTTTATTTTGGCAATTAAGGCATTTATTTTACTTTCATCGTTACTTGTCAAGACATCTTTCAAACCGGAGCATTTGTAAGCAAAAGCAGGCATTTCTGCACCTGCCCACAAGCCTTCACCCAAATAGTAAAGTGTTTCCAAATAAGGTTTTCTGTCTTTAAATTCTTGTTCCAAAGATGAAAGTACTTTGGTGTAATCGCCACCTTTGCGGGTTGCCCAACGGGTGTATTGTCTTTCAATATCTTTTTTGATAGCCATGGTGTTCAAATTCTTCAAGGCTTTGTTTTGTTCGCTGCTATATTTCCAATAGTTGGAACAACTTGCATATTTGGAAGCATATTGGATTCTGATTTTTTGACTTGAAGCCATTTCTTCACGCAAAACATTTATTTTTACGGTTCTGATTTCGTGAACCAATTTGTTGGTAACTCCCATTGTTTCTTCCAAACCGAAAGAGGTGATATATCTGTCCGTTGTTCCCGGAAAGCCCATAATCATGGCAAAATCGCCTTCTTGTTTTTCTTTAATGCTGACAGGCAAGAAATGTTTGGGTTTCAAAGGAACATTGTCTTTTGAATAACTTGCCGGTTTTCCGTCAGGTGCGGTATAAATACGGAACATGGAAAAGTCGCAAGTATGACGTGGCCATTCCCAGTTGTCGGTATCTCCACCGAATTTTCCCATTGATGATGGGGGAGCACCTACCAAACGGACATCTTTGTAGATAACATATACAAACAAAAAGAATTGATTGCTGTTGAACATATCGGCAACATAAGCATTGTAATAGGTGTCTTTGGTTGCTTCTTTGGCAATTGTTTTGCCTATTTCGGCTATTTTTTTGTTTCTGTCAGCCTCGCTCATGTTGTCATTGAGTTCTTTGGTAATACGGTCGGTAACATCTTCCATACGCACCAAAATAGATGCTGTGATGCCCTCATTGGGCAATTCTTGGTCTTTGGAATATGCCCAAAAACCGTCACGAAGATAGTCGTGGTCTACGGTTGAATGCGATTGCAACATACCATAACCGCAGTGATGATTGGTGGTCATCAAACCTTCGTTGGAGATGATTTCTCCTGTACAAAAATGACGGAAAGGTCTGCCATCGTTGCCCAAACCGACAATAGCATCTTTCAGACAATTTTGATTGACATTGTAAATGTCTTCGGCGGTGAGTTTAAAACCTGCTGCCTTCATCTGTTCATAGTTTTTCCCTAATAGCGAAAGCAACCACATGCCTTCATCTGCTTTAACCATGGACAAGTTGAACAGAAACAGTCCACTGAACAATAAGATTAACTTTTTCATTTTGTCTTTACGTTTTATTTTTGTTATTATTTATTTAAGTTCTATTTAACAAATTCTTTATTTTTGTGCGGGAATATCACCGACAACAATATACATATTACCAAAATGCTAACGATAATTATTAGTGAAAGTCCTGTTGAAATTTCAGCGATACCAAATACTGCCAAAAGCATTTTTATGCCGATAAATGCCAACAAGACACTCAAGCCCGGTTTGAGAAAACGGAAATATTGCACCATATTGCTCAACAAAAAGAACAATGACCGCAAACCGATTATCGCAAATATATTGGAGAAAAAGACTAAATATTGGTCTTTGGTTACGGAAAAGATGGCGGGGACAGAATCAACGGCAAAAATAATATCGGAAAATTCTATCACTATCAACACCAAAAATAGCGGTGTTATCATTCTTTTGCCGTTTTCTTTCACAAAAAAATGTTCTTCTCTAAAATCATCGCATACGGCAAAATGTTTGCTGACAAATTTTACCACACGGTGGTTTTTGGTATCAACTTCTTCCTGCTCATTGCGTTTGACAAACATTTTTATGGCTGTATAGAGAAGAATTATGCCGAAAACTGCTAAAATCCATTCAAATTGGTGAATAAGTCCGGACAAAACAAAAATGAACAGAAATCTCATTACTATTGCTCCTAAAATTCCCCAAAACAATACACGGTGATAATATTTTTCTTTAACGCCAAAACTTGTAAAAATAAGCAGAATAACAAATATATTGTCAATGCTCATTGCATATTCTATCACATAGCCCGTGATAAACTCCAAAGACATCTGATTACGATACATTTGCAACTGTTCCGCGAAATCTGTTGTAGCGGAAAACGACAGGTTATGCCCGTGTTTTATATTGATGGCTTGTAAGGTTTCAAAAGAATCTATGCCATGAATGAGGTGTCCGTAGAAGCGTAGAAAAAAGAAGAATCCCAGTGCCAAACCTATCCAGATAACCGTAAAAATCAAGGATTCTTTTACGGATACAATATGGCTGTTCTTATTGAATACGCCCAAATCTAATGTCAAACACCCCGCAATAAGGACTATAAAAATTCCCAAAAACAATATTTCGTTCATCGTAATCTGAAAAGATGTGCAAAGATAGCATTTTTTGTGAAGCGTACAAAAAAAATAAAAAGTAATCACACTTTATCGCAGAAAAATGTGATTTTTATCACACTTTTCTGCGATAAAACGTGATGTGAAGAGGAAAAATACAAGAATAGCCAATGCTTGCATTGGCTATTCTTGTTTATTTTATAGTTTTTTTATTGTTGTTCATTTAAATAGTTTAAGAGGTCATAATATTTTTCTATGTTTTGTTCTTCAATTTCCCTAAATTCTTCCATTTCTTCTTCTGTTAGAATGGGTTTGTATTTGTTGTCATAAAACATATCGCCTCTTGACAATTCACATTCTTGCCATTGGGGAATAGCGATGGTTTCTTGTCTATTTAGTGTAGGCATATTGGCATAATGTTCATACAGCCATGATTCTTTTTTCAGATAGGATAAAATAGTCTTTTTGTCAGATGTTAAAATTCCCCGTTCTTGGCTTCTGTGTTTGTTTGTAATTTCTATTCCATTGGGGAACAGTCTACTTATTGTATAATTCATACTGTCAATTAAACAGGCTTGATAATTCTTTTTTTCTCCTGTATTTATATTAACAACAGAATCAATATAATAGTCAACGAAATATCCAAACACTCCATCTCGCCCAGACATAGTTTTATCAAAAATGATTATATTTTCATTTAATAAGAAAAAACTTTGACTTTTGCTTCCATTAGCAAACTCTGAATGAGCATTAAAAATATTAATGTAAAATTTAGATGCGTTAGTGTCTTCGGCAAAGTCAATAGAGTAGTTAGTAGAAAATAATCCTGAATGTTTGATATACAAAATATTATCCTTCGTCTTTCTGATTTTACATTTCTGTGAAAATAGATTTGTTATTACATCATAATTTAATATAGTTTCTTCGTATGTATTGTATTCAATAAATTCGTTTTCTTTGCCTTTATCAAGAGGCTTGGCATTTTTGACTACATCTTCGTATGTTATTTCTTCTTCTGCAGTTTCAACAATGGTGACATCTTCATCAGATGTTTCATTATAATATTGTTCTCTTTTTTCCTTGACGTGGACTTTTTTCGAAATAGTAGATTTGTTTATTATATATGAATCTATGCCAGTAGGTTCATCATAATTGCTATTACTTGTATATAGAACAATTGCCATAGAGTCTACGTAATCTTGAAAAATAGTATTGATGCCAACAGAAGCAGGATATTTTTTTGCAAAAGGGAAAACTATATCTCTTACTTTTTTGAACAAGATGCTATCTGTTCCGATGAATGGAATGGTATACATAAAGCCCATCCCGTAATAACTTATCGGAGAGTATATGAAAAACACGATTGTATCAGAATCCTTGTAGTCAATAGTAATAAATTCATATTCGTAATTTGCATATTTTAGCCCATATTTATCGTATGATTTTGTTGTATCTGTATCTATTGCGGTTTCAATATAGATTTTGTTGGGTTCTAAAACAGGTTTTCCCCCTA
>JAFZUH010000357.1 GCA_017618435.1 Bacteroidales bacterium
TCAGAAAAAACAAATGGAATTGTTGCAACCTATTAAAGATAGGGTAGAAAAGGCTATTGCAGAAGTGGCCAAAGAAAACGGATATTCCTATGTTTTTGATTCAGGACTTGGTGTGTTGCTTTATCAAGATGAGAGTGACAATATCTTTGAATTGGTAAAAAAGAAAATAGGTATAAAATAAACAAACAATCATTTTTTTAACATAAAACAAAAAGGTAGAGATTTCTCTGCCTTTTTGTGTAAAAAAAACACATGAATTATGGTAAACGTTGTTTTAGACAAACAGTTGCAGCAAAAATTGCAAACAATTGACAATAGAGATGAGGAGATTTTTTGCCGTTTGCAACAAGGAACAGGTTTGGGAAACGATTTTTTAGGTTGGCTCCATTTGCCGCAAGATTTATCTGAAGATATTGTTGGAGCAATAGAAAATACCGCTCAACGCTTGCAAAAGATTGCAGAAAAGATAGTTGTTGTCGGGATAGGTGGGTCTTATTTGGGGGCACGTGCTGTCATTTCGGCTCTGCAAACCAATTTCGTAACTCCAAAACATGAAGTGATTTATGCAGGGAATCATTTGTCGCAAGACTATATGGTAGATTTGTTGCATTTGCTGGACACGACAGATTATGCAATTATTGTTATTTCCAAATCGGGAACAACTACCGAACCTGCCGTTGCTTTCAAATTGTTAAAACAACATTGTGAACAAAAATACGGCAAGGCAAATGCCAAAGAGCGTATTGTTTGCATCACCGATAAAGAAAAAGGTGCCTTGAAAGTGATGGCAACCCAAGAACAATACGAAACTTTTGTTATTCCTGACAATGTGGGGGGACGCTATTCTGTACTTACACCCGTTGGTTTGCTGCCAATTGCTGTAGCTGGATTCAATATCAGAAATATACTCAATGGAGCAAAGGCAATGCAGAAAAATTTGTCCGTACTTAATGAAAACAATTGTGCTTTGCTGTATGCTAAAGTGCGGAACTACTGGTTGGCAAATGGCAAGTCCATAGAAGTTTTGGCTTCGTTTGAACCTCGCTTTTATTATCTGATAGAGTGGTGGAAACAACTTTTTGGAGAAAGTGAAGGCAAAAACAACAAAGGATTGTTCCCTACGGGACTGCTTTATACCACAGATTTGCATTCTATGGGGCAATATATGCAGCAGGGACAACGAATAATGTTTGAAACTTTTTTGTCTGTCAAACAATCCGGAAACACTTGCCAAGTGCCATTTGATGAAAACAATTTGGACAAACTGAATTTTATTGCAGGCAAAACTTTGAAAGAAATAAATGAAAAAGCGGAATTGGGAACAATTTTGGCACATCAGCAAGGTGGAGTTCCGACTTTGAAAATTGAAATAGAAACACTTGACGAACAAACCATTGGCGAATTGATTTATTTCTTTGAATTTTCCTGCGGTCTTAGTGCTTATATGCTTGAGGTCAATCCGTTTGACCAACCGGGAGTTGAAAGTTACAAAACAAATATGTTTGCTTTGTTGAACAAACCCGGATACGAAAAAGAAGCTAAAGAAATTCAAACGCAAATCGAACGATTGTGATGGAATATTTTTTAGATATGGACAGACAATTCTCTTTGTATGAGAATGCTGCTGTGGTTTTGTTGCCTGTGCCATACGATGGCACAAGCACTTTTGTCAAAGGTGCAGACCATGGTCCACAAGCCATTATAGACGCTTCGGATAGTATAGAACTATATGATATAGAAGATGATATAGAAATATACACTTGCGGTATTCATACGGCAAAACCTATAGATGACATGCGTTCGCCGGAAACAATGGTCAATGCTGTCTATCAAAGAACAAAAAACTATTTGCAAGACAATAAAATGGTTTGTGTTTTGGGCGGAGAACATTCCGTTAGTTGTGGAGCCATTCAAGCCTATGCTGAAAAATATGATAATTTGTCTGTTTTACAATTAGATGCACATGCTGATTTGAGAGATGAATATCAA
>JAFZUH010000358.1 GCA_017618435.1 Bacteroidales bacterium
AATGGAACGGTAAGATGATATTGATAAAGACCGCCGCCATAACCGTCTTGGGCTTTGTTGTTGCTTATATTGCTTGTTCCTTTTACCACCAAAGTACCATAATTACATACCCCGCCGCCGTTGCTTGCAGCAGTATCGTAAACGGCGGTAAGGGTTCCGTAACATGTAATGGCAGCCGAAGACATATTATAAATACCGCCTCCCAAACCTGTTTGTGCCCTATTTGAATCAACGGCAAGATTTCCCGGGGTACCTGCAGTACCTACGGTAACATTACCGTTATTAAGGCAGATACCGCCGCCTTCTCTGGCTGTGTTTTTCCTTATGTTTGCTCCGCCTTCAAAATTAGTATAGGTGGCTACAGTAGCAGCAATCGGATGATAAAGACCACCGCCGTTGTTTGAGGCTATATTGTTGTTTATTGTACTGAGTCCCTTAATTGTTATAACACCTGCATTATACAAAGCACCGCCATAGGAATTGGCTTTGTTCCCCGTTAGGGTACTTGCCCCATTAATAGTTATGTTTCCTGAATTGTTTATGGCACCGCCATAGGTATTGGATATGCTTTCGGTTATGGAAGCTGTTCCTCCTACCGTTATGGTACCCGAGTTGGATATAGCACCGCCATACGCTGATGAAGCCGTATCGTTTGATGCTATCAGGTTGCCTTGACAAGTGAATGTACCCGTATTATCAATACCGCCACCTACAGAACCTTTGTTGCGGTTTATCGTACTTACACCATAAACCGTAACTGTAGCAGAATTTCTAATCGCTCCGCCACTACTGCTGGCAACATTGTCAGTTGCATCAAGATTACCGTAACAAGTAACTGAAATAGTATTATTGTCTATAGACAAACCGCCGCCATTGCCCGATGTGGCACGATTGTATTTCATTTCCAAGTTTTTCGGAATGCCCGATGTGCCTATCACAATTTTCGAATTGGTGCTGCTGGTGCCGAAACGAATGGCTCCACCGTGTGTAGCACTATTATAATTCATCTCAACATCCGCGGTCGATTCAAAAAGACAATTTGGACTTGCGATTTCCAAAGCACCACCCATAGCACTGTTGCCAGTACAAGTAACAGAATTGTAATTTATTTTTGAAGGAATTGACAAGGAAATTGTATCTGCTGATTTACACATGGATATAGCACCACCTTGATTTACCGATGTACCCGTAGAAGCCGCTGCATTGTATTCAATTTTCAAACTATCGCCTGCACTGCCATTGAATACCAAATGACTTGCAGTCCCGCCAAAGCAAACGGCAGCCCCTTGACCGTTGGTAACACGGTTGGAATCTAAAGTTCCGTTACCATTGAAAGTAACGTACGATTTTGTACTTGCCAAATACAAGCCCGCACCATTGGCAGTTGAAATATTGCCATTGATGAAAAAAGCACCTGTACTGGTTAAAGAATCCGTAACATAGATACCGGCTCCATTGCTTGATGCGGTATTATAGCGTACAGCACCGATTTTATTTAAGGTTTTATTGCCTGCAGCAACATACACACCACCGCCTTTTTGGGCATTGTTGCCGTTAATGCTCATATTGGTCGTGGTATTGTTGACGGTTCCGTCGGCAAAGTACAATCCGCCACCGTTGGTGGTAACCGTATTGTCTTTTATTTTCAAAGAGTCGGTACCCGTTGCGGAAGCAACAATGGTACCTCCATTGAGATAAATACCGCCACCGTTTACCGCTTCATTATTGGAAATATTCGCAGTTTTCGTTGCATTTACCGTACCGCCGGCTATGTAAATACCACCGCCATGGGTTGTAGCCTTGTTGGATATGATATTTGTTGCATAGTTGAAATTGAGAGTACCTTTTTCCACATAAATGGCACCACCGTTTTTAGCAACATTTTTGTCGGTAGCATGACCGATGGTACTATTCGCTTTTGAAAATGTTATGCTCGTTCCTGTAAGGAAAATAGCCCCACCGTTACCTTTCTTGGCTGTATCGCCAGCAAATGCCGCACCTCCCTCAAAAGTAATGCCTGCACTAGGAGCGGCATCATAAATACCACCGCCATTGGTATCTGCCACATTGCCGTTCATTGTTACCAACTTTTTAAAAGCAACAACTCCTGATTTGTGATAAAAACCCCCACCGACACTATCTGCCGTGTTATTATTAATAGTTATAGGTATATTGCACGTAAAACCCGGCGTATTGAACAAACCGCCACCACACTTGCCTGCTTTGTTATTCGATATGGTCATTGTTGTGGAAGCACTTGTTGCAATTGTTGAATTCACTCCCGTAACATACATGCCGCCTCCATCCGTTGTGGCTTCATTGTTTGTAATGGTAATTGTCTTGCCTGACGCCATGGTAAAACTACCGCTGTAATACACACCGCCGCCGTTGTTTGCCTTATTGCCTGAAACCGTCAAATTACCGTTACAGGTAATACCTCCCTGCTTGTAGATACCACCACCGTTAGTCGTTGCCGTATTGTTTGACACGTTCATATTGCCATGACAGGTAATTGCAGGAACGGTATGTATGCCTCCCCCTGTTGTACCTGAAGTATTATCCGTTACCGTCATATTGCCATAACAGATAAATGTACTGCTGTTGACAGGTATGGATATACCGCCACCGTAGCTTGCTGTCGCCGTATTTGATGTAACTATAAGATCTTTGGCACTGGAACCCGTTCCTACCGTCATGCTGCTTCCGGTATTGATAAATATACCGCCACCGCCCATGCGTGCAGTATTGTTATTGACAGTTGCACCGCCTTCAAGATTCACTTGGGAACCTGCAATCTCCGTACAAATACCGCCGCCTGAAGAATAACTGCCTGTTGCCGTGGTGCGGTTGTTGGAAATATCGGCACTGTCTTTGCAGGTGAAAACGGCTGTTGCCCCTGTATTGAATATACCGCCGCCGTATGCAATGGCCTGATTGTTCTTTATGGTAGTAATGCCGTTAATGGTAATGGAACCTATATTATAGACACCGCCACCGCCGTTGCCGTTGACATTGGTCGCGTTGGAACGGTTGTTCAATATTCTGGCGGTACCCTGAACTGTTATGGTACCTGCCGTATCATTGTAAATGCCACCACCGTTGGTTGCAGCGGTATTGTTGGAATCTATCAGATTATTGAGCGTAAGCGTGCCGCCGATAAACATACCGCCACCTGTTTTGTTGGCAGTATTGTTGGTTACCGTAAGCAATCCCTTGCAGGTAAGTACACCCTTTGAAAGGATACCACCGCCCAAGGTGTCCGTTGCACTGTTGTTGTCCACAGTCATATTGCCATAACAGATAAAATCACCGTCTTCATGGTCCATTCCGCCGCCGTACGGACTGGTATTGCCTGTCATGGTCAGATTCTGCGGATTGGCCAAAGTTCCTATATTAATGGTTCCCGCATTACCCGAAACTCCGTTATATGAATACTGATAAACACCACCGCCTCTCACACTTGCCGTGTTATTGGATATTGTTGCCCCGCCATTGAAATTAATAGTTGAGGGAGTATTCTGCAAAATACCGCCGCCATACCTGCCCGTATTATTATTAATGGTTGCCAAACCGCCAATAGTAATGGTTGACTGATTGACTATACCGCCACCATACCCCGGAGAAGTAGCCGTATTGTTTGATATATCCGCAGTTTTGGCACAAACAATATTACCTGACAATATATTATAAATACCACCGCCATTTTGAGCAGTGATATTTCCTGTTACCGTTAAAGCCTCATTGGCGGTAAGCGTACCCGCTGAAATGGCGATACCTCCACCCATGTGTTTGGCTGTATCGTCCGTTACAATCAAATCTGCATCTGCGGTAATGGCTCCACCCATAACACCGATACCACCACCACAATAAGCCACATTTTTATTAATGGTTGTTGCTGTCTTGACATTGATAGTACCGCCAATAATACCGATACCGCCGCCAGTATCACTTGCCACATTGTATGAAATGGTGGGTGCTACATTGAAATTCACCGTACCGCCTTTTACAAACAAACCGCCGCCACAATTTGTCGCCATATTCTTATTGGCGGCACTACCACCTATAGTAGAGGCTGTTGTGCTAAGATTAAGCGTACCGCCATTAACATAAATGGCACCGCCATTGTTATCGGCAACATTTAATTTGAATGTCGTTCCTACCACGGTAGTTGTACCGCTCCATACACACAAACCGCCACCGTCTAAGGCAGTATTGTTTGACAATGTCATTGTATTCGGAAGTGTGGTAGCCACTTTTGTGAAAATACCGCCACCATAACCGTCTGTTTTGTTATACGAAATAACAGGAGCACTGCTAATGGTTAATGTTCCGCCTTGTGCATAGATACCGCCACCATGGACAGTTGCATAATTTTTGTTGGCAGACGAACCGCCTATAGTAGCCACACCCGACAGGGCAAGTGTACCGCCATTGAGGTAAATACCGCCACCTCTACCGGCTTTATTTTTTATTATACTAATAGTATTGAGTGTGGTTGTTCCTGCATTAACATACAAACCGCCACCATTAGTTGTTGCCGTATCGGCAGTAAGTGCCAGATACGATGCGGGAAAAGTTACATTGGCTGCCGTATATAAACCGCCACCATTGGCTGCCGTATTGTACGAAAGGGTCATTTTTTTGGTGAAACTTACAGACCCGCCGCCAAAATACATACCGCCGCCATTGCCTGTAGCCACATTATTTCTGATAGTTTGGGCAACTGAAACGGTCAATGTACCGCCAGCCATATACAAACCTGCTCCGTTGACAGCCGTATTGCGGTTTGCCCAACTGCCGCCTATAGTACTTGCTGTTGTTGCAAATTCTAGCGTTCCCGTTTTCAGATAGATGGCTCCTCCATTACCACTTGGGGCTGCATTTTTAGTAATAGTGGCACCAACAATAGTAACGCTGCCTCTCGCTACATAAAGTCCCCCACCGTTAGCGGCTTGATTATTTGACAAGGTCATTCCTGACGGAATAGACAAAGCGGTTGTGGTTGAATCATAAATACCACCACCGTTATTATCGGCAACATTATATGAAATAGTCGGAGCAACGGTAAAATTCACCGTCCCCGCCTTTATATACAAACCGGCTCCATATTTGGCATGATTCCCGTTTGATGTTCCACCTATGGTACTTGCTGTCGTATCAAAAGTAAGTGTACCACTATTGACATAGATACCGCCACCACAAGAAGAAGCCGTATTGCTACCGATAGTTGTGCCACTGATAATAGTTGTGCCGTTATATACATATATACCGCCACCATTGCCTGCCGTATTACCCGTTAAAGTCAATTTGCCGGCAGGAACACTTATCGCAGTAGTGGTATAGATACCACCACCATTACCTGTTGCTGTATTGTTGGATATATTTGCCGATGTGGTAAACATATCATGGGTTCCGCTACCCAGAAAACATCCGCCGCCATTGGAATTTGCACTATTCCCCGTTATGACATTTCCGCCACTTAAAACCATGTTGCTGGTATTAT
>JAFZUH010000359.1 GCA_017618435.1 Bacteroidales bacterium
CATTCATCGTTATCATTGATTTAGTTGACGTATATGATGCTTTGGCTCCATCTAAAATAATGTCGGTCATATTCAGTGTACCTGTCACTGTTATATAACCGCTATTGTTGTTACGGGTAATGGTACGTTTGGTATTGGTGGAACTACTTTTTACAATAACAGTAACACCTGATTTTACCGTAGCCGCCACACCAATGGTGGCATTGTTATTGCTCACCGTAAGTGTACAAGTACCTGTTGTACATGCGTTTATCGCTGTTCCAAGGTCTGAATACGACCCCGTAATGCTACCTGAAGCGGTAATCTGTGCCTGCAACACATTCAAATTCAATAAGGCTATTGCAACAATAGCAACAATGTTCTTTACGTTTTTCATAATATAATTTATTGTTTGTTTCTTAAAATTTTTCTTCTTACTATTCATCTTTATTCATTACTTCGTTACAACTACTTTCTTGTTGTATAGTTTGCCATTGGATAATTTTATCAGCAGATTGTAAACGCCCGAGGACAAAGTTTCCAAGCCCATTGTAGCCCTCTGGCTGTTCACTACCTGACGTTTGATACAACTGCCTACCATATTGTACAAACTCATTTGCTCTATCTCTACTCCCTCGCCTTGAACGTTTATTTCAAACATATCTCTTGCCGGTTGCGGGCAAATATTGATTGTAGGTTCTTCGCTTTTGCTGTCGCTACATTGTACCGCTATCGGGGCAAAGACTTCCGTTTGTCCGTCTATGTCCGTTTGTCTCAATCGGTAATACATTATACCATCATTTATATTGATATGATAACTGTATTGCTGTCTTTGTGAGGTGGTGCCTGCTCCAGATATTGTTGCAATAGGTTCGTAGTTGATAGCATCGCTACTTGCCTCTATGGTGAAATAATCGTTGTTGGTTTCCGTCATCGTCTCCCAATTGAAAGTGGTTATACCATTCTGACAAGAACCTACGAAGGACAACAATTCTATCGGCAGATAGGTGTCTATCCATTTCACTGCGTCCAAATCCTGACCTGCTCCTGCTTTTCTGCTCATCGATAACATACTCGGTGCAGGAGTCGGAGCCGGACTGGCAGGATAACCGCCTACTTCTACATGGTCTTTGCTCGTAAACTCGCCATGTTCGTCTGTCAAATCGTTTACAAAATATTCCGCTCCGTTTATGGTCGTATTTTCCGTATAGTCCACTTTGGCAAACAGGTCATCGGCTCGCATGCCATATTTGGTATTGCCGTATTCAGGATAAGCCGAAAGGCTTCTGTCGCAATAAACGCCTATTTCCGAACTACTGCTCAAGGTCTCCACCAATTGTATATTGTTTCTGCTTCTTGCATACAAGTTGTTGGCATTGCCGCTAACCGTATTGTTGGCTATGGTCATTGTACCGCCCACTTTTACGATGTGTGACGGAGTATAGTCGCCTGCATTTTGGGCATCGTCTACAAATACACCGCCACCACTAGAGCCTGCCGTATTGTTTTGGATATTCGTCTTACGCAAATCCAAAACTGAGGCTACCGTATAGATACCGCCGCCGTTGCCTGTGGCTGCATTGTACGATATGTTCGGTCCGACATTGAAATTAACCGTTCCGCTGGCAATATACATACCCGCTCCGTTTACCGCTCTGTTGGCATTGCCAGAACCGCCTATCGTACTTGCTGTAGTCGCAAACGTTAATGTACCTCCATTGAGATAAACGGCTCCGCCGTTGACCGTTGCCGTATCTTTGGCAAGAGTGGCATTAACCAAGGTAGTTGTGCCCGCATTGACATAAATGCCGCCACCATTGCCTGCCTTGTTGCTTGATACAGCCATACCGCTTGGTATACTTAAATTGACTGCCGTAAAAATTCCGCCTCCATTGCCCGTAGCAATATTATTCGAAACAGTCGGAGCCGTGGTAAAATTTACAGTACCGCCTGCCACATAAATACCCCCACCATTTTGAGCGGTATCAGATTTTATGTCTGCACCTTTGAGGGAAAGGGAACCGTTTTCAAAATATATACCGCCACCATTCTTTTTCGTGGCATTACCCGATACGGTAAGTTTTCCATTGCAAGTAATCTCACCGTATTTTAGTCGCATACCTCCGCCATGAGCATTGCTATTTGTACTTGTTGCCTTATTATTCAGTATTTTCATATCTCCCTCACAAATAATTTTTGCATTGGTTCCTGAAGATACATTAAATCTAATTCCTCCACCGCCATAGCTACCACTTACAGTATTGTTTGACACCTCCAAGTCTCCATAGCAACGAATAGTTCCACTATTCGCATTCTTATAAATACCTCCACCACTATACCGAGCCGTATTACCACTAATAATAAGATTTTTCTTTTCCGTATCTGTTGATTTACCTACTTCAATAAGACCATCTTTTTGGCATATTCCTCCTCCATAATAGCAGTTATTCGTTCCATTTATTGTGGCTCCTTCATAAAAATACATTTTTGAATTTGCATTCTCCTGATAAATACCGCCGCCATAATTATTACCAGTAACATTGTTTCCTGATATGGTTACAGCAGCATTGCATGTAAGTGTACAAGTTCCGTTCTGATAAATACCGCCGCCACTTGAGTTTGCCTTATTGCCGGACACCGTCAAGGCAGCATCGCAAGTCATGACACCTGCTGTTATATAAACGCCCCCTCCTTGACTACTTGAAGGCGTAGATGATGTATTGTTATTTGAAATGGTCAAAGCACCGGCACAATCAACGGTACCCCCTTGAATGCCTATACCACCACCATATTGGGCTTTATTGTTAGAAATAGTTGTAGCAGCATTGACATTCAAATCTCCACCATTTATATACACACCACCACCATAGCCTGTGGTAGAGGCTTCATTGTACGAAATGGTCGGTGCCACATTGAAATCTACCGTACCACCTGCAATATACATACCCGCTCCGTTTGTCGCCGTATTGGCATTACCTGAACTGCCTATAGCGGTTGAGGCTGTAGCAAAAGTAAGCGAACCGTCTGAAATATAAATACCGCCTCCATTGGTGGCAGCGTTGTTGGAACTAACGGAACCTCCATTGAGGGTAACCGCTCCGCCGGACACTACAGACAAGCCACCGCCTGTAGTAGAAGCCTGATTGCCCGTTATTGTCGTTGTACCTGACACATTTACCGTTCCTGAAGTATAAATGCCGCCGCCGCTGGTTGTTGAGGTGTTGCCTGTAAGGGTCAGATTGCCACTACCGGTAATTGTCGTGCCATTATTATATATGCCGCCACCAACAGTATAGGATTCATTTCCATTCAGGCTCAAGGTTCCGTTACAAGTGAGCGTAGCAGCCCCGCTCTGATGAAGCCCGCCTCCTCCATATTGGGTAGTCGTGTCATAGTTGACCGTAAGGGTTTTGGAAGCAGCCACGGTAACAGTACCCTGATTGTATATTCCGCCGCCTGCCCGTGATTTGTTATAGGCTACCGTCATATTATCATTAACGGCTATTGTTCCGCCTGCAAGATAGAGGCCTCCGCCATAACCTGATGCATTGTTATATGAAACGGTTGCTCCCTTTGTAAAGGTTACCGTACCGGCATTGACATATATACCGGCTCCGTTGACGGCTGTGTTCTTGTTGTCAGCACTGCCGCCTATGGTACTTGC
>JAFZUH010000360.1 GCA_017618435.1 Bacteroidales bacterium
AAACCTCTTAAAAAAGAACGGGGGTGTGGCTTTAAAATCTTGATGGTGATTGTATTTATTTTATTATTGTTGGTTATTCTGGCTATTGTCGGCAACTTGTTCTATCCACAAAAAATAGGAGAGTGGAGAAAACAAATTGAAATTAAGTATGAACAATATTTCGGACAGAACACACAAGATACATCTTCAGTGTTGCCGATAGATACATCGTCAGTTGTCCCAATTGGTGATGAGGAACCTGCCGTAGATACCTTGTTGCATGACAGTATTCCGATGGAAGTTGAAAATATGAATGCTGAAAATGAAGAACAAGAACAGAATCAACAAACTGTAAAAACAGATGAACAAACAATAGTTAAAGGGTTTTATGTTGTTTTGGGAAGTTTCCAAGATGAAGAAAATGCCAATAATTATTTGAACGAAAAGCGTTCCGAATATGCCAATGTTGTAAATTTAGGAAAGGGCAGAACCTCCAACTTAATATTGATAGGCATAGGACCATATTCAAAAGAAGAAGCACAACAAATGATAACCAATCAAAAAATAAAAGGTTGGTTGTTACAAAAATAAAAGGATAAAAATGGATAATGTAATTTTAAAAACAGATTTTAGATTTCCCAATCAAACAAGTTTTTACAAGGGAAAGGTTAGAGATGTGTATGGAATAAACGATTTGTTGGTAATGATTGCCACTGATAGAATTTCAGCATTTGATGTTGTTTTATCACGTGCTATTCCATACAAAGGTCAGGTGTTGAATCAAATAGCAGCAAAGTTTTTAGATTTAACCGCCGATATTTGTCCGAATTGGAAGATAGCCTCACCAGACCCAATGGTTACCATCGGTCATAAATGTCAGCCTTTTGCTGTAGAAATGATTGTAAGAGGTTATTTAACAGGAAGTTCATGGAGAACTTATAAACAAGGCAAACGAGAAATATGCGGAGTGCCTATTCCTGATGGTATGAGAGAACATCAAAAATTTGAAAAACCGATTATAACCCCAACCACAAAAGCGGCAGAAGGACATGATGAAGATATTTCCAAAGAAGAAATTTTGAAACAAGGCATTGTTTCTGCTGAAGATTATGCTGTTTTGGAAGACTATAGTTTGAAACTATTCCAACGTGGGACAGAAATAGCCGCTAAAAGAGGTCTGATTTTGGTGGATACCAAATATGAATTTGGAAAAAAAGACGGTAAAATTTATTTGATAGACGAAATTCATACGCCTGATTCTTCACGATATTTCTATGCTGACGGTTATCAACAACGGTTTGACAATGGAGAACCTCAACGTCAATTGTCCAAAGAGTTCGTCCGTGAATGGTTGATGGCTAATGGTTTTCAAGGTAGAGCAGGTGAAGTAGTTCCGGAAATGACAGACGAAAAAGTAGCTGAAATTTCAGACAGATACATAGAATTGTATGAAAATATAATTGGTGAAAAATTCCAAAAAGAAGATACTTCTGCTATTCTGAAAAGAGTAGAAGATAATATTATGAAATTCTTACAGAAATAATAGGATAAATACGTTTTAAATACAAAATGATATGCAGAAAAAAACATTTTGTTTCCTCATTTTTATTTTGAGTGTGTTGTCTATTATGTCTTGTCAAACTAAGAAAACCTATCATTCCAAAAAGGTAAAACACAAACGGTGCAATACTTGTCCTCATTTTACATATTTGTATAATAATCAGACAATATTTGTAACAGAAAATGGGCAGGTTGATACAAAAGGAGT
>JAFZUH010000361.1 GCA_017618435.1 Bacteroidales bacterium
AAACAAGTGAATGATGAATTATAACAACAAAAAACGTTGGCTTTGCCAACGTTTTTTGTTTAATCAATTTTCAATACAGCAAGGAATGCCGATTGCGGCACTTCCACGTTGCCGATTTGTCGCATACGTTTTTTGCCTTTTTTCTGTTTCTCCAGTAATTTGCGTTTACGGGTAATATCGCCGCCATAACATTTGGCTGTAACGTCTTTTCTTACGGCTTTGACGGTTTCTCTGGCTATAATTTTGGAGCCGATAGCGGCTTGTATGGCAATGTCAAATTGTTGTCTTGGAATAAGTTCTTTTAGTTTTTCGCACATTCTCCTGCCAAAATCGTAGGCATGGCTTACATGGATTAAGGTTGAGAGTGCATCAACGGCATCCCCGTTGAGTAAAATATCCAATTTTGATAATTTTGCTTCTTTGTAATCGCTTAAATGATAATCAAATGAGGCATAACCTTTGGAACAACTTTTTAATTTGTCGTAAAAGTCAAAAACAATTTCGCCCAATGGCAAATCAAAAGATAATTCAATACGGTCGGTAGTGAGATATACTTGGGATTTTAATGTTCCTCGTTTATCCAAGCAAAGTTTCATGATAGAACCTATATATTCAGCCTTTGTAATGATTTGTGCGAAAATATACGGTTCTTCAATATGGTCAATATTATTCAATGGCGGCATACCCGATGGATTGTGTACATCAATAATTTCCCGTTTGGTGGTATAAACTTTGTACGAAACATTGGGTACGGTTGTAATAACGTCCATATTAAATTCTCTGTCCAAACGTTCTTGGATAATTTCCATGTGCAGCAAACCTAAAAATCCGCAACGGAAACCAAAACCGAGGGCAGCAGACGATTCCGGTTCAAAGGTCAATGACGCATCATTGAGTTGAAGTTTTTCCAATGAAGAACGCAATTCTTCATAATCATCGGCATCAACAGGATAAATACCGGCAAACAACATCGGTTTCACTTCTGCAAAACCGTCTATAGCCTTTTCGCATGGAGTTTCCACATGGGTAATGGTATCTCCGACACGCACTTCTTTGGCATTTTTTATTCCCGAAATAATATAACCCACATCACCGGCTTCCAATATATTCCGAGGCTGTTGGGTTAAACCAAGTACTCCGATTTCATCGGCATGATAGTCTTTTTCTGTGGCAACAAATTTGACAAAATCGTTGGTCTTTATTTGTCCGTTAAAGATGCGGAAATAAGCAATAATGCCTCTAAAAGAATTGAATACAGAATCAAAAATCAAGGCTTGCAAAGGAGCATTTTTGTCTCCCTTGGGTGCTCTGATTCGTTTAACGATAGCCTCTAATACAGAATCTACACCTTCGCCTGTTTTGGCACTTACTGCCAATACCTCATCGGCATCACAGCCCAACAAATCTACAATTTGGTCGGTAACTTCTTCGGGCATAGCACTGGGCATATCCATTTTATTCAGTACAGGAATAATGTCCAAGTTGTTGTCTATGGCTAAATATAAATTTGAAATTGTTTGAGCCTGAATGCCTTGTGTTGCATCAACAACAAGTAAGGCACCTTCGCAGGCTGCAATTGAACGGGATACTTCGTAAGAAAAGTCCACATGCCCCGGTGTATCTATCAAATTAAGAATATAAGTTTCATTGTTATATTGATATTTCATTTGTATGGCATGACTTTTTATGGTAATGCCTTTTTCGCGTTCCAAATCCATATCATCTAACAATTGGTTTTGAAAATCACGTTCTCCAACCGCACCTGTTTTTTGTAGGAGCCGGTCGGCTAAAGTGCTTTTGCCGTGGTCTATATGGGCAATAATACAAAAATTCCGTATATGATTCATTAATTTTGCGAATGTTCGTTGGTAAAATCAGGTTGGATACCCAAATAATTAAGTGGGCTAATTGCTTTTAACTCTTGTTTGATGTTTTCGTTAATATTTAGATTGTCAATAAATTCGTGTATTGTTTCTTTAGTTATATGACCTTTTCCTCGAGTTAAATTCTTTAATGCTTCGTATGGGTTAGGGTAACATTCGCGTCTTAATATCGTTTGAATGGCTTCCGCAACAACAGCCCAATTGTTTTCCAAGTCAGCATTTAACGCATCTTGATTAAGAAGAAGTTTGTTTAACCCTTTTAACAACGAATTTAAGGCAATGATACTATGTCCGATAGGTACCCCGATATTTCTTGTTACTGTACTGTCGGTAAGGTCTCTTTGCAAACGGGAAACTGGAAGTTTGGCCGCCAAACCTTCAAAAAGTGCATTGGCGATACATATATTGCCTTCCGAATTTTCAAAATCGATGGGATTGACTTTGTGGGG
Source organism: Bacteroidales bacterium (assembly GCA_017618435.1). Taxonomy (GTDB): domain Bacteria; phylum Bacteroidota; class Bacteroidia; order Bacteroidales; family WCHB1-69; genus UBA1205. Next base: position 2,333 of record JAFZUH010000361.1, read on the forward strand.
CATGGCTGATGAACCCACTTCGCCTTCTTTGACAATTTGACGGAAATATTCCATAGAAATATAAGTCCAAATATCTCTGTCTAAATCTAATAGAATATTATTAATGCGTTTTAAGGCATCAAAATAGGCTGCCATACAATCATAATGTTCAATTTGTGTTGTTGTTTGCAATCGTTTAATATTCAATTTCTCACTTAAAAATTTGTTGCCGAATTTTTGTCAATCAATACAGGGATAAGCAACATGGTGAGCATTAAAATTGCCTGTTGCTCCGCCAAATTTTCCGCAAAATGGAATTTCATCAAGCAATTGCATTTGATTGTTTAATCTTTCCACAAAAACATAAAACTCTTTTCCCAGTGAAGTGGGCGAGGCTGGTTGTCCGTGTGTATGTGCCAACATGGGAACATTTTTCCATTCTATGGCTTTGGTATAAATATTGTCAATAACTTTCAGTAACATAGGACGATATTCATTTTGATGAAATGTTATCATCAAATAAGGGACAGCCGTATTGTTTATATCTTGAGATGTTAAACCGAAATGTATAAATTCCTTATATTGGGCAATATTTAGTTTGTCAAACTCTTCTTTCAAAAAATATTCAACCGCTTTGACATCGTGATTTGTTGTTTTTTCAATCTCTTTGATTCTCAAAGCACTTTCTGTATTAAAATGTTTGATAATATTACGTAAATCTTCAAATTTAGCCGTATCAAAACCTTTCAATTGAGGCAAAGGAAGTTCACATAAAGCAATAAAATATTCAATTTCAACATATACACGTGCTTTTATTAATGCATATTCGGAAAAATAATCAGATAATTTTTCAACAACTTTGTAATAGCGACCATCAAGCGGAGAAATTGAGTTTAATGTATTTATTTCCATAAATTTTATTCTTAAATGCTAATAAAAAACTGCAAAATTTTGATATAAATTACAAAAATACTGAAAAAGAAAATACGTAAGTCATAAAAAAAGACTTTTTTTTATACTTCTTTTATAACTAAATAAAAATCAAAGTAATAAATTTTAGTTGTTTAATCTTGTAATTTTGCTTTTAGTTTTTTTCTTTGTTCTTTGAGCATTTGTATTTCATCACGAAGTGCGGCTGCATTGAGAAAATCCAAATCTTTGACGGCTTGTTCCAATGTTTTTGTTTTAGATGAAATCAAATTATCCAATTCTTTGGCATTGAGTGTATGCAAAGGTTTTTCCGCTTGTGCTTTTCCTTTGGAAGTATAGTCTTTTTCTTCTATATTCAATATTTTATTGTCCATTTCTATGGCAAAGGCAGAGGTTGTAATATCTTTTTTTATCGTTTTAGGGGTAATGTGGTGTTTGATATTGTAAGCCATTTGCTTTTCCCTGTGTTTGTTGGTGGTGTCGATGGTTGCTTGCATAGATTTTGTAATTTTATCTGCATAAAAAATCACTTTGCCGTTTATATTTCTTGCAGCCCGACCTGCTGTTTGTGTCAAAGAGCGTTCGGAACGCAAAAATCCTTCTTTATCGGCATCTAAAATAGCAACTAAAGAAACTTCTGGTAAATCCAAGCCTTCACGCAATAGGTTTACGCCGACCAAAACATCAATAATACCTTCTCTTAATTGATGCAGAATTTCAACCCGTTCCATTGTATCTACGTCAGAATGAATGTATTGAGTTTTTATGTCTAAACGAATCAAATATTTGGTCAAATCTTCTGCCATTCGTTTGGTAAGCGTAGTAACCAAAACGCGTTCTTTTTTGGTTACAATTTTATCAATTTCTTCCAACAAATCATCAACTTGATTAATACAAGGTCTAACTTCGATAATAGGGTCCAACAAACCTGTTGGTCGTACAACTTGTTCGACAACCACACCATTTGATTTTTCTAATTCAAAATCAGCGGGAGTGGCTGAAATATAAATTGTTTGATTTGTCAATTGGGAAAATTCTGTAAATTTGAGGGGTCTGTTATCCAATGCTGAAGGTAAACGGAATCCATATTCTACCAAATTGGTTTTTCTGGAACGGTCTCCTTCATACATGCCTCCAATTTGGGGAACGGTAACGTGGCTTTCATCAATAATGGTTATAAAATCTTTTGGAAAATAATCTAATAAACAGAATGGACGGGAATGAGGGGGGCGGCGGTCGAAATATCTGGAATAGTTCTCTATACCGGAACAATAACCTAATTCTTTTATCATTTCAATATCATAATTAACCCGTTCTTCCAAACGTTTGGCTTCCAAATGCCGTCCTGTTTCTTTGAAAAAATCCACTTGAAATTTTAAATCCAGTTGAATTTCTTTAATTGCTTGATTTATTGTTTCTTGTGAAGTTACAAAAATATTTGCAGGATAAATAATAATGTTGTCCAAATCTTCAATTTTTCCGGAAGATATTGGGTCTATTACTGAAATAGAGTCTATTTCGTCTCCCCACAATAATATCCGATAGGCAATATCTCCGAAAGCAGGGTAAATATCAATGGTATCCCCGTTTACTCTGAATTTACCCCGTTCAAGATTCAATTCGGTACGGGCATACAAACTGCTGACAAATTTTCTTAAGAGTACATTTCGTGAAATTTGTTGTCCGATATGTAATTCTGTTGTACCTTTTGAAAATTCTTCAGGATTTCCAATGCCATAAATACATGAAACAGAAGAGACAACAATCACATCTCTACGCCCGGACAATAGGGCAGAGGTGGCCGATAATCGCATTTTGTCAATTTCTTCGTTTATGGCCAGATCTTTTTCAATATAGGTGTTTGTTGTCGGAATATAGGCTTCGGGTTGATAATAATCGTAATAGGAAACAAAGTATTCTACGGCATTTTCGGGAAAGAACTCTTTAAATTCACCATATAATTGTGCAGCCAATGTTTTATTGTGGCTTAATACCAAAGCCGGTCGATTTATTTCGGCTAAAACATTGGCAATGGTAAAGGTTTTCCCCGACCCTGTAACACCTAAAAGCGTTTGATATTGAGTATTTTGCTTTAACCCATTGATTAATTCTTTAATGGCATTGGGTTGGTCGCCTGAAGGTGAAAAAGGTGCGTGTAGTTTAAAATTCATTGTGTTTTTTTAGCTTAACGAAGTCTATCGGCTGCTCTTACTTTTTTTTCATCATTTACAATAAACTTGTTTGCAAAATAGAACAATGCAATAGATATAATAGGTAAGAATGCTCCAATACCATATTGGGTATTTAATGTTTGATTTTCCATAGCGGGTATTTTGGCAAACAAAATATCTGGATAAATCCACAACATTAAAATTACAACAATGAGATTCAACAAAACTCCTGCCATACATATTTTGGATTGAACCATGCGTTTTTTATACAAAAAAATGCAACCCAAACCTAATACTGCTAAAATAATATCCAATATACCTAAAATAAAGGTGGAATATATTGTTTGCCCATCGGGTATGTTTTCGTGCAATGTCCATGTGCTATAACTGTAATACATTGTATCTGTTGTAATTGTGCCAATTGGAATAAAACAAGCAACTGCCAAGCATACAAAAGCGAACAAAAGTAATAAAGATTGAATGCGTTGTATCATATTTGTTTATTTTTTTATTTTCTTAATTTAGATTTATAAAAATACTATTGTTTGTATAATTATACAATTACACAAACAATAGTATGAAAACAATTGAATATCAATTATTTATTTGCTTTTTCAAAGTCTTGCATACAAGCGACAAGTGCTTCAACGGATTCGATTGGGCATGCGTTGTACAAAGAAGCACGGAATCCACCAACGGAACGGTGTCCTTTAATACCAACCATGCCACGTTCTTTTGCAAATGCCATAAATGCATCTTGAAGATTTTCTCTGCCTTCTGCCATTACCCAG
>JAFZUH010000034.1 GCA_017618435.1 Bacteroidales bacterium
GAATTATTTGCTTTAAACAACTGTATAGTCGCCCCATCACTCAACTTTATGTCAGTCAAAAAATAAGAAAAAAGGGATTTTTTTAATTTGGCTGTAAGGGTTACTTCCTGATTTTGACTATTCACGAAGTTCATTCGTATCATTTTACCTTTATATCCCTTAGGAATACGAAAAGTTTAGGAATTTTTTTCAAAATGGCTACGTAATTCGGTTATAATAGATTGAAAATTATCTGCACTAATAAGTTCCGGTGCTTTTTCTTTTCCTTCAGAACTATAACGGAAACATTCCATATCTTGTTTCAACATTTCTTTAAATTGGGCATCTGTAAGCTTGTTACGTTCTTTTGTTTCCAACAAATCTTCTCCCTCATACATCATAGGATAAACTTCAAATGTATTCTTACTGAACCATCCCATAGCATTTTTTAGTTGTCTGTGAACTCGTTTTTGATATTGTTTAGGAGTACGATTGAACAATATACGTTTTTCGTTCTTTGCTACTTGAGACGATGCATTATCTAAACCATCTGTGAGCAAGAAAATATAATACTTGGTTAAAGGATCCCGTTTGGCAATCTTTCGTCTTATATAATTTACTCGTTTGGCAGCAAGTTCCATAGCATAATATGCAGTTGTATTATTTCCCCGCGGCACTGTTTTTATATCGGTTCGTATCTTGGAAGTTTCGTTGCCCTCTAAAAGATTATATGGAGGTGATTGGGGTTTTAAATTCATAAACAAACCACGATCTGCACGATAACTAGTCGTTGGTTTATCACTAAATCCAATTACATCTCCACGAAAGAAATTATCATGTTGGGTTGCACATGACAATAATAAAAACATAAGCCCAATAATTGAGCAGAGAATATGATTTTTCATTTTTCTTGGTGCCGATTTTATCCTGTTGGCTTTTCAGTTCTATATTATTAATAAAAAAATTCGACTTCTTACTATAGAGCAAAAAGCCGATATTGTTTAAGGATATAAAAAGAGGCATGAAACCTTCGTTTTTTATAATCCTTATTCCAAGTTAGGTGACTGGTAATTACCTTTGCAACAAATAAGGCACGAATATTCCACGCCAATGCGTGAACTTTCCGTAAACCTATTCTCTGTTGCTTTAGATTACCAGTCTTTAACTTGAGAGAACAAGCACTTCTAGCTCTATGTTTATTTGCTATTTTTATAGCATATTAAATTGTTTATTTAACAATACAAAGATAAAAAAAATATAGATACAACAAGTAAAATTATAGAAAATATTTTTCTAAACTTGCTCGCCACTTTTTACCCAACACTTATCAATGCCTCTTTAAACAAAGCGGAATATTCCAATTCCCATTTATATGACGGAGAAAACTATATCAAAACATGGTATAAGCAAACAAACTAATATTTTTGTTTCCGTTTTTTATAAAAACTATTTTTTTTACTTACAACACCCTATATAGGATATTTAAATTTGTGATTCTTTAATTTTTTCCTCATTAGCCATTGGGACACAAATATATGTGTCCCGACATTCTCAAAATCCAACATATCATGACACATCAACAGGTTCAGTTTTCCATAATAAAAAAAGTTGTATCTTTGCAAGTAAAAATATGGGGTTATTTTTTCAGAACAAAACGGAATATAAAGTCCAATCCATCAGTCGGGCAACGTGGGGCAGGCTTATACGCAATCGTCAAGGAGCAGTTTTGCTGATTTTTTTGGCCTTAACAACACTTATCGCCATTCTTGGCTATCTCATCACTCCCGACAGCACCCCATACGCCAATGAACAGATATTGGAAATACGACTGCTAAAGCCCTTGTCCAAAGTCGAAATCGCTTCTGTAAAGAAAAACCAACAAGTGATAGAACACAATATTTTTCATAAAATGCTGTTCGGACAAACCAGTCCTTTCCAACCTATTGCCATTGAAAAATATTGGTTTGCCAATGACAGTATCGTTTTACAGCGATACAACGAAGTCGCTCCCTACAATATCGAACGCATTCATCTTGCTGACATGGTTTATGCCATCAAAGGCGAAGTGCAAAGAAAAAACAATCTATGCACTTTCACCACCATTGATGGACAACAAATGCAAATATCTATAGCAGATTTGCAAAATTCAGCCAAACAACAAATCCGAACAAGAACCTATATTTTAGGCACAGACCGCTATGGACGGGACGTTTTAAGCCAATTGATTATCGGTACAAGGGTAAGTTTGTCGGTCGGTTTTGTGTCCGTATTTATAGCCTTGCTCATTGGTGTGTTTTTGGGTGCGATAGCAGGCTATTACCGTGGCAAAATAGATGATATAATTATGTGGATTATCAACGTGGTATGGTCTATCCCTACATTATTGCTGGTGATTGCCATCAGTTTTGCTTTGGGAACGGGCTTTTGGCAGATTTTTATTGCCATAGGTCTTACCATGTGGGTGGATATTGCGAGAGTGGTAAGAGGTCAAGTAATTTCATTGCGGGAAAAAGAATTTGTAGAAGCCTCCAAATCGTTAGGCTTTCGCAATATGACCATCATATTCAAACATATTCTTCCCAATATAGTAGGCACCATTATTGTAGTTGTCGCTGCCAATTTTGCCTCGGCCATTTTAACAGAAGCCAGCCTTAGTTTTTTAGGTATAGGTGTACAACCGCCCATGCCATCATGGGGAACGATGATAAAAGAAAACTACGGATATATTATTCTGGATTATGCCTATCTGGCTATCGTACCCGGTATTGCCATTATGTTATTGGTACTTTGTTTTATGCTATTAGGCAATGTATTAAGAGATGTTTTGGATGTCAAAAGCGACAACAACTGACCCCCTAAATACCGTCATTTAAGTTTTTAACCTTTTTATTGCTTAAGATAGATTTGTCTATCCATGTATTGCTACCGATAACACAACCGTCCCCGATATAGGTATCACCGCCCAAAATAGTGGCATTGGCATATATCACTACATTGTTACCCACGCTTGGGTGTCGTTTGTAACCTCGTATCAGTTTGCCGTTTTCATCTTTTTTGAAACTTCTTGTTCCCAAAGTTACCCCTTGGTAAAGCCTTACGTGATGTCCGACTTCGGCAGTTTCACCTATCACCACCCCTGTTCCATGGTCTATACAAAAATACTCCCCTATTTTTGCACCCGGGTGAATATCTATGCCTGTCTTGGAATGGGCATATTCGCTCATAATTCTCGCAATGGTGTAAGATTCCAACACATATAATTGATGAGCATATCTATAGGCTATCGTGGCAATAATGCCCGGATAGGATATAAGCACCTCCTCGTATGATTTGATAGAAGGATCGCCTTCAAACACCGCTTCCACATCGGTGTTGATTAATGGAATTATATCCGGAATGCTCTCCACAAATTTGGTAGCCAATTCTTCACTGTCATTTTTCTTTAAGGTCTGAAAAATAAAATTTATCAAACTGACATCATCTTCCAAATGTTTGAAGAAAAACAATTTGGGAAAGGTCAGGGTATATAAAGCCTTTAAGGTATCCAATATGGCTTCTTTGTTGAGTTTTGTATTTATTTCCAATCTTGATTTTTCTATCTGTTGAATAATGTTATCGTATTTCATTAATTTAAATTATTTTTCTGTCAATATAAAAAACTTTTCTAATAAGATTTAAATAACGTACTGTCAAAATAAATATTGTATAAGCCAAAGAAAAACACTCATTACCATACTATCAAGGTTGCGTTTCTTCTTCTTCCGCCGTCTCTTGGTGTCTGTTCAAAAATTTCTTTTTTAAAGAAAGACTTGCCAATGTATAACGATAATTGCCCAAATTTTTCGCCTTATCGCTCTGCAATTCTTTTTTCTTTTGCGGGGTGTCCTTTATCCACTGGTTAAATTCTTTCACCGAAGAAACCGCTTGCATGGTTGTGCCTGCATAATAGAAATAGAACCATTGGTCATCAAACTCCAAATAGAGATGCAAGGTTGTTTTGTTGTTTGAAGATTTGTTGGTGCTTTTTTTCTGAATTTCAAGGATACCGGGTACCTGTTTATTGACTTCTTTTTTGCCGCAAATGGTTATACCCAACTCTTTATCCTGTGAAACAAAAGATTTTGTAGCCACATTCCATGCCATATTCACATCGGCAAACATAAAAGTAAGTTGCAAGGCTTTGGGCAAACGTCTGAAATGATAATATTGTTTCAAATCTGCCGACTGACGTGCATATTCTTTTTCTCCCAACATTTCCAGCAAAGCCGTTTGATAACTTTTGCATTCCACCACATCAACAGGTTCCAAATTTTGCGAAGCCTCAATGTATTCACTCAGCAAATTCATACATTGTTCATTAAAATAGAAATTCAACGATGCCGACACTTCTATCTTCGCCGAATCTTTTTCGATATAATTGACAATTTGTCCCATTGGCACAAATTCCATTCTGCCGAAATTGGTACCCAAATCCAAACGGCCTTCACCACGTGCTATACAATTCTTTTTGTCCAAATAGACAGCATTGCCGGGCAAGTCCAAATTATCCAATTTTTCAAGAGAAGCAACTACGTATGATTCAATTTCTTCGTTGTAAGTCAAATAACCATACACA
>JAFZUH010000035.1 GCA_017618435.1 Bacteroidales bacterium
ATTCCGATTCTGAAAGCATCAACCGGTAAATGGAGCAAATGCATTTATCCATACGACACACTCGGCAAGCCATTAATAGAATGCGAATTACAAAAACAGAAAGATGCATACGGATATTTATTTTCTCATAGAAATGAACTTGCGAAAAGCAGTGATGTTGCGGATGATAGGTATTGGTATTTGTTCGGTCGCACGCAAGCGTTGAAAGATGTGTCGAAAACAAAATACGCTGTCAATACAATCATTAAAGACATTCAAAGTATCAAGCTGGAAATTGTTCCTCAAGGATGTGGCATTTACAGCGGTCTTTATATTCTCACAGAAATTGAATTTGAAACAATTACGCGACTAATTTATTCAGAGGATTTTATTGAATATATAAAACTTCTGAAAAACTATAAAAGCGGAGGTTATTACACCTTTGCTTCAAAAGACTTGGAACAATATTTGAATTATAAACTTACAGAAAAATATGGACAATCAAGAATTTCTGACGGTAGTGGGGAACTCTTTTAAGAAGTTCCTTGAAACAGGTTCTCGCAGTAATGAAAAACTGAAAATTTTACATGGTGCAATTGCTAATGATTTGCAAAATCGACTGGGGAAAGGTTATTCAATACAATCGCTTGGCATTGGGAATGGCAAGGAAATGAAAATTGATGGGCGTTACATAGATAAAGCCGTTGACATCACTATTTTGAAAAATGCAATACCGATAGCCGGGATTGGTGTAAAATTCGTAATGCAAAACTATTCTCAGAACTCAAACAACTATTTTGAAAATATGCTTGGCGAAACGGCAAATATTCGTTGTGCAAACATTCCTTATTTTCAGATATTTATCACTCCTGATAAATTACCGTATTATAGAAGCGATGGCACGTTTCAGAAATGGGAAGAGTTTACGACTCATAATTCAGAAAAATATCTGACATTATCAAAAGATGATATTCAAACGTCAATTCATACGCCCACAAAAACACTTCTTTTTGTTATTCGTCTTCCTGATATTGAACGAAATATTTCCGACAAAGACGATTACATTAACTATTATGAACATTGCAATAATTTTAGGGTTTGCAAATCACCTATCCAATACGGCACTTTTTCCTCTGCCGTCGTCCACAACGATTACGAGGATTTTGCAGAGAAATTGGTGCATTATATGCAATTTCTGTAGAAACGTACCATTTGTAGCATCTCTACAATAAAAAGTTGCGATAAAATACAGCCGAGAATACAATAGTTTTTTGATGTATGTCGTAACAAATGACCTACATGAGTTGTTGTGATATATAGAATAAAAGACAGTATTATAACGGAATAGTGAAATTTAGAATGGGTATCCTATACCGAAATTAATACGGAGAGCATCGAGAACAGAGGGGATATTGACATAGGTGTGGATGGGTCGCGTGGTATCTATTTTGCCTTCCTTGTTATAACGGAAGGTTTGATACGGTGCATGTATGCCTACACCGAGATCTAGGCGAACAACAAGACCGTCAATGTCTAATCGTAGTCCTACACCTGTACCGAGTGCTATTTGACGCAAAAATTCAGGGTTCTTAAAGAGTCCGTCATACAGATTGCTTGGAATATCCAAACGCGTAAGATAATCTTCGTATCCTGCCGCTTTGAACAAGTCAACGGCATTATACCAGTTCCATACATTACCGGCATCAACAAAAGTTGCTCCGTAGAGTTTCCAAACGATAGGGAACCTGAATTCGATGTTCGCTTCAAATTTAATATCTCCAGCGTGAAAGAAGTTTTGGTTATATTTAGCCGAATAGAAATTACCCGGACCATAGGCATAAGGTGCAGAGGCACGTAGACTATTGGGTCCACCTGCGTAGAAAGCCTCAGAGAGAGGTGCAAACATCGAATTTCCTATCGGTATATTCGCCCCTGCAAAAAGCCGTGTAGCAATGCACATACGATCGGTGATATTGAATTGATTCCGCAATTCTGCAGTTAATTTGACGAACTGGTTGAAAGTGACTGCCCCAAGCGGTTTGTTTGTTTGGTCCCATTTGTATCCAAAAGCACAATAGAGGGCATTGGTAAGGTTGCCCGATTCTTTAACTCCGAGTTCGAACATGGTATTGATTGCACGCTTTGAACGATAGTCGTTGTAGGTAAAGGTATAGCCCATTGATGGTACCAACTCGTCACCTGCAATAACCTTGATCAGTTGCGGGTATTCGGCGGCTTTGTCAAGCAAATCATCTGTTCCTGCTTTCATTTTCACAATAGAAAGAGAGAACGGAGTGAAGGCATGTGTAATATATTGCGAGGAACGAATAAAATAGGTAAACGATCCTGATAGTTTGTGTACTCCGTAGCCACCGGCAATATTCTCATACTGGTAGCCTAATAGGTAACGGGTATCGCCATCGGGTTTATTATTTCCTACCCAATGCAGATAAGGGAAGACTAAAGAAGCACTGACTCCTAATTTGTAAGTGTCGGTTTTCTTGGGGTCGCCCGGATGTCGGTTGCGTAGAGCCCAATAGTAAGCACCATTACCCTTGACGGTGAAAATCTCATTATTGCCGAGTAAATTCTTTATTGATGATTTGAGGGTCAGGTCAGGACCTATACTATTATTTGACCGATAGGCTACTCCTGCATCTGCTGTAAGGCTATATGTGCGGGTAATGCTATTTGTACGGAAAAAGGCTTGCTTATGCCATTCTTTCTTTGCTTGTACGGCAATGCCAGATTTCTTGAGTTCGCCTTCCAAAATATTATTGTAGTCGCGTTGCGAGAAGAGTCGCAGTAGAATATCCCCATCTTTAGTCAGTTTATAATCCGCTGTAATATTGGATAACAGCCCATTGGTTTTATTCACTTCAGGATTATCCGAGATGGTTGAACCTATGGTTATGTTCAATTTGTCGCGTAGAAACGACTTGCTGATAGCGATGTTCATATCATTGGTCTTCCCAGCCGTATGGGTGTTTTGTCCGCTACCGATGTCCACCTCCATGAATTTGCCTATTTTGGAGTTCGCCATAGCAGCGTTGATACGGCTGTTGATGATTGATGATAGGGCATATCCATCTCGCTGTGCCGCTACATTACTTTCGCCCATATACAATCCAGTTGCCAGTAGCGTAGCCGCCAGCCCTTCGCGAGTGTTTTCATCTATGGAGGTCAATTCATTGGTAATAGTTTCATCGTAGGGTGCTTCTAAAAAGAAATTTATGGTTTGTAACCCTATCGAGTCAAGTTCACCGTTCACTCGTACTCCAGTCGTAAAATCTACACGGCGGGTATCTTCACCACTAGACTCCACATCTGCTTTAACCGTTTGCGAGGCAGACACATTGATCAATGTCCGGCCTATTGGACCTTGGAAAATGATATGACTTCCCGAATCAACATGAAACGGCATAACAGGATACATTTTTGGTGAATAACGAATTATACCATCATCTATGTTTATCTGTCCACCTAAATTGAGTATGCCATCAGTCGTGGCATACTGTACTTTGACTATACCCTGCGGGTTTACCTGTGCTATATTGCGTTTATCAATAGGGTAAGTAATATCGGTAGTAGGCAAAACCGTTACATCCACATCGGCGATAATACTATCCAGCGGACCGGAAACTTGACCGCTGATGTCGGTAAACAATTTGCCATAGACGGGTATGGGACCATCTTTTTCCAATTTGGTGGGTATAAAATTATCCGCTGTCAAAGAGACATCTACCATCATATTATTCATATCCAAACCACCGTTGAGAGCAATATAGGTGCTATCTACACCATATATTTTCAATCCGTTTAATCCTACATGATTATGTTTCATAACAATAGGTGTCTCACCCAGACTGATACCTATTCCATAGGGTTTGTACTCGGCACTCACGCCTAAGGGGTATAATTCGGCAGATATATCCGTTTTGTGAGGCAATCCGTCCACCAATGCGTTTGCTTTTACTACTCCGTGGAGGGCTATATCCGGCAGATGAAAGATACCGTCCACAATGTCAATGGGTATATCTTCTGTTTGTACATCTACACATACAGCGTGTTCGTATGTCCGAGAGGGTGAGATATGAATATCTATGCTTCGGTTACCTATGTTCATTTCATTGTACGAAAGGTTATCCATCGTCAGTTTTCCATAGCCGTGTAATGTGTTTTCCTCCCGTGTCAAATCCAACAGGAGCCTAGCATCTGTACAAATATCATAGATATTCATCACTCCATTGGTGAGTTGCATATCAGTGTTGAGTGAAGCGGTTGTATGACCTTCTGTCATTCCTATCCGCATAGTAGTCCGTAGAGCGGGCAAATGCAAGGCTGTACTATCTTCGGGATGATATATTTCAGGCAGTGATACATCTATTGCCATATCTGTTCGGAGTGAATCAGATGAGAGCATAAGTGTTACCTTGTCTATATCTAAACCGATGTTTTCTATAATGGGCTGTATTAAACTACCCTTGTTTACCTCTATATCTGCCTGTATAGCAGGTATCAGTTGGCGAATGGTGTCCAACATAGTAATATTCTGTAGTGATGTGATAGAATTCACTATAGCGGAGTTGCTCACAACATGGATAAGCGGCTGTAGCCGGTCTACCAAGTCGAGTATATGTGTTGGTGATTTAAAGGTAGCCTCAAGCCCCTTTGTATGTAGAATAAATGAGGTAGTGGTGTCTGTCGCAAAATCTACCGTCAGATGGTCTGTATCAAACGGCAAGTCGCCTATACGAGTACGGACGGTTTGCATTTGCGAGTGATAATTCACACTCATTTGTTCAGGCCTTAAAAAATCCGACACTCGAAATTGATGTTCTGTTTGTGCCGTGAGTTTCAATGTGTTATCCTGTATTGTAATGGGTAACTGCAAAGTTCCCTCCACCGATTGATTTGCCAAACGGGCGTTTAGACAGAGTCCCGAAGCATCTATAGACCCATAGACTGCATCTTTCAGGCGAATATCCACCCGACTTTGCATCGCACGGGAATGTAGGTCTATACCTTGACCAACGGCATCAATCTCGCCTGCTAAAATAATAGGTGTGCTGTCGTGGAGAAAGGGAGCCAAGTTAACTTTTTCTACATCCACATGCATGTTGTATGCCTCTGAATCTATGTTGTATGATGCGTATAGGTGGGCTTTGCTGCCCTGATATACCGCATTGCCTGTCACATTTACGCTCATGGTTTCCATGTCAAATTCCGTAGTATAGAGGTCGGCTATGGCACCTATATCGTCTGAACGAACATGTAACCCACGACTAGTAATGTAATTGTTTTCCAAATCAATGAAAGCATTACCATAAATAGTATCCGCAGGTAGATGAAAACTACCGAGAGAGAAAGATAAACCACCTACGTCTATTTGTCGTACGTCATATTTGCTGGCTCCAACATCCGCTATAGTATTTGTTGATAAATAATTAACAAACACATCCATATCCAAAGGGGTGAGTCTGAACCGCACGTTGCGTAACTCTCCATTTGGAACATCAAATACCATCAATAGGGGCATGGTGTCCTGCAAAATGCTATCTGATGAACTCTCACGCAGGTCAATGGCAATAGACGCATCTCGCATCTTTAGTCCATGTAGCGGATATTTACCTTCGGCAATCAATATATTGGGACTTGATAGTTCCATATTATTCACCACAGCATCAATGCCTACAGCTTCTATCAGGCTATCGGAATGAATGGTTGTCTGGTTTAGTAGCAGTTGCTCCACAACAATGGGCAATGTGCTTATATTGCTCAATGGCGATGGCCGGTTAGCGGTTAGTAGTGTAGTATGTAGCCGCAGTTTATGCGTGTAGATAAGAGTGTCTACTCCACGATGACCGATAAAGAGGTTGTCTATCTCTATCTGTATAGGTAAATCCGCTTTGCCTTTGTAGGCAAGGTAAAGAACTTTCGGTGAATGATGGAAAGGAGAAAGGTATATGTTACCTAGGTCAATGTCCATATCGGTACGTTCGTTGACGATAGCGATACTTTTATATAGTACTGCATGACGTACGGAAGGTACATATAGCACAATCGTAACTGCACTTAATAGCAGCAATACGATTCCTATCACCACGCCCGTTATTGCGAGCGGAACTTTCCACAATAGTTTCCGATATTTCATTTAAAAACTCTTTTGAATACCAAATTTCAAACCATATAAACCGGGAGTAAATTGGTTCGCAATTAGGTTGCGTAACTTGCCCGAAAAAAGTATCATGTCGTTGGTGTACTCTCGATAAGAGCCATGTTCTGCATTCGAATAACAATAGGTAGTACCACTATAGCCGAGACTGAGGATTGAGAAGAACATCTGGAAGGTACTTTTGCGATTGAATTGATAGGTGATAACCGGCGATAATTGTATACCATAAGTAATGCTATGACGCAGTCCGTCATAGTCAGTACCTGCCGCATTACCATTGGTTACATAAGGAAATTCCATACCCGTGTACAGGTGTAATTCCAACCAGATGCACACTTTACCATTAAAGAGGGTCTTCATGCGGTAACGCACATAAGGTGCCACTTCCCATGAACCCTGTTGAATACGCAAATCTGTCGTGTACACAGTATCGAGAACAGCGATAGAGTACTTGGTGTAATTATGCTGATAATTACCTCCGAACCGAAGCCCTATATGAATGCGGTCAGTCAGTCGCCAGCCTATCTCGGGAGTCAAGGATATGGAACATCCATTCTCTTTGCGATTAGAACGCGAGTCGTTGTGGTAATAAATGTCGAAATTGTAACCGTAATAAAGTTTCTGTTTCCAGATTGGGATATTGGTGGACGATGTGGAAACAATGACACTATCTTGAGTATCATTTTTTATCTTGTCTTTGCCGTCTATCGCTGAAGTAGAAGATATATTATCAATAATATGATTAATAATATTATCATTTTTAATCATCTCGTGAGATTGACTCATTGCCTCTATTGCAATTATACTCAGTAATAATGTTAATATTTTCTTCATTATCTATGTGTTTGTATATCGTATTGCTTCAAATATAGTGAAAGTCATTCTTGTTTGGAGAGAATAGCCTTATTCGTTATACTTGTGTTTCCATGGCAATTTTTTAGCAACTTCAAATTTATCTTCTATATTAAGAACACAACTAAAAACTATTAATGTTATGATTTTAGGGCTTTTTCAATTTAAAGTGTCTTCTATTCCTGTTCCAACAAAAAATGTTCGGCATCAATAGCGGCTTTGCAACCGCCTGCGGCTGCGGTAATGGCTTGTTTGTAAGTTTTGTCTTGTACATCGCCTGCGGCAAACACGCCTTTGATATTTGTGCAAGCACTGCCGTTATGGGTAACAATGTAACCCATTTCGTCTAATTCCAATTGTCCTTTGAAAAGTTCGGTGTTGGGGTGATGACCTATGGCAATAAAAACACCGTCCACGTCAAGGGTAGATGTTTGGTTGTCTATGGTGTTTTTCAACAATATACCTGTAACGCTTTTGCTGAATTTGGATTCTTGTCCCAATATTTCTACGGGAACGCTGTTCCATACCATTTCAATATTAGGGGTGTTAAAAATACGTTGTTGCATGGCTTTGCTTGCCCGAAGTTCTCCTCTTCGGTGTATCAGATATACTTTTTGACACAATTTAGCCAAATAGGTGGCTTCTTCTGCAGCAGTATCGCCACCACCGATAACAGCAACTATTTTGTTTTTATAAAAAAATCCGTCACAGGTTGCACAAGCCGAAACACCGTAACCGTTGAATTTTTGTTCAGATTCCAATCCCAACCATTTGGCAGACGCCCCCGTTGCCACAATCACTGTTTCTGCTACAATGACAGTGCCGTCATCGGCCACGCATGTAAAGGGTCTGTGGCTGAAATCCACTTTTACAATTTCTCCTTGTCGTATATCCGTCCCGAATTTTAGGGCTTGTTCTCTAATTTCGTCCATCATGGCAACGCCATGTATGCCTTTGGGGTAACCGGGGAAGTTTTCCACTTCGGTGGTAATTGTCAATTGTCCGCCCACTTGCATACCTTCATACAAAATAGGTTTCAAGTCGGCTCTTGAAG
>JAFZUH010000036.1 GCA_017618435.1 Bacteroidales bacterium
AGTTAGTGTGGGCGTGGAAACCCGGAGTATAAGACAAGATTTTTCCACGCCTTTTTTCTATGTCATTGCAAATGACAATATTATGGAAGAACAATACTCTTTTCACATCGGGCATTTGGTGAAAGCCGTTTTTGACGAAAGCGGACTTACTGTGGCGGAGTTTGCCAAACGGATACATTGCGAGCGTACCAATGTATATAAAATTTTCAACCGATATACTATTGATGTGGCGTTGTTGGTGAAAATTTCCCAAGCCTTGCAACATAATTTTTTTGTGGATGTGATGAATATGTCCGGCTTGGCGGCGGATATTCCCGTGCGACATAGTTTGGTGCTTTCTATAAATGATATGTCTGCCGACAATATTGATACGCTGTCTCGTTTTTTTGAATCCTTGAAAAATAAGCAAGACAATGAATAATATGCACTGAAAAAGGTGCTGATAATATTGGTAATCATTTAGAAATTTGTAAAAAACAGCAAAAAATTTTTCGTTTTACACTTTTAAATTTCGGGGTCAGCGGAGATTTTTGGTGAAAAAATTTCGGGGTGGGCGGATATTTTTGTGAAAAAAATTTCGGGGGAAAGATTTTTTATTGTACTTTTGTACCAAAATATATCAGATATGGAAAGAGTTTTCAAAAGAAAGTTATACGATAGTTTGTTGGATTGGAAAAATCGCCGTGCGGGCAAGACTGCATTGTTGGTGGAAGGGGCAAGGCGTGTAGGCAAATCAACATTGGTGGAATATTTCGCACAAAACGAATATGACTCTTATCTTTTGATAGACTTTAACAAAGCCCCAAAAAGGGTGATGGAATTGTTTGAAGATATAAGCAATTTGGATAATCTGTTTGTGCAATTGCAACTACATTATTCTGTTGTTTTGCAGGAGCGTAAATCCGTTATTGTGTTTGATGAGGTACAAAAATGCCCTCTTGCAAGACAAGCCATCAAGTATTTAGTACAAGACGGAAGATATGACTATATTGAAACAGGTTCACTTATCAGTATAAAGAAAAATACAAAAAACATTACCATTCCCAGTGAAGAAGTACGAGTAAATATGTATCCTATGGACTTTGAGGAGTTCAGATGGGCATTGTCTGACAATGTTTCGGTGCCATTGATTAAACAATTCTTTGACAAAGGGCAAGCCTTGATGCAAGCTCACCAAAAGGTTTTGTTGGATTTTCGTTTATACATGTTGGTGGGAGGTATGCCACAGGCTGTAAATGAATATATTGACACTAATAATTTGAGTTTGGTTGATGAAGTAAAACGCGATATTATCAAACTCTATCTTGATGATTTTCAAAAGATAGACAGCAGTGGCAGAATAGAGAAACTTTACAAAAACATCCCTGCCCAATTGAGCGGAAATTTTGCCCGTTATCAACCTTATCAAATAGTTGGTGAGAGCGATAGAGATAAGACAACGGAGTTGCTCCAATGTTTGGAAGATAGCAAAACGGTGCTGTTTTGCCATAGGGTAAGCAACCCCAATGTGGGTTTGTCGCTAACCAAAGATTTGTATCGCTATAAGATTTACACGGCCGATACCGGTCTGTTTGTCACACTTGCTTTTTGGGACAAAACCTTTACGGAGAATGTGATATATGAGAAGTTGTTGCGTAACAAATTGGAGGCTAATCTCGGCTACATTTTTGAAAATGCGGTGGCACAAATGCTTGCCTCCAATGGTAACGAACTGTTTTACTCCACATTTCCCAAAGACGAAAAACATAATTATGAAGTGGATTTTCTTTTGTCTCGAGGAGATAAAATTGTCCCGATAGAAGTGAAATCTTCGGGATATCAATCGCACAAATCCATTGACGAGTTTGTAAACCGATACTCATCGCGTATCGGAAAAAAATATATTATATATACCAAAGATTATAAACAAGAAGCAAACTACATTTATCTGCCTGTTTATATGACACCGTTTATATAAAAATTGCTGCAATCTGCTTAAAGTTACACTAAAAAAACGCAGTCATCATTGAATGATTTCTCCGTTTTATATTGGTAAATTTCGGGCTGGCCGAATATTTTTGCCTATATAGTTGATAGAGAGCATTTAAAAATCCCCCAAAACAGTGAATATTATTCACTAATTTATGATAAATAAATGCAGATTTTATCATGAACATAGAAATTTTATATGTTCGTTTTTTCGTCAAAATTTAACATATACAATTTTTCATGTTAAAAAAAAACGTTTTTTTTAACTTATGTTGTGTGTTATGTTACATTTTTGAAGATTCTTTAACATGAACCGATTCGATGTTTATCGGGTTATCTATTGATTCATATTTGCCAAATTCAATGAACAATTCCATTAATTTTGTATTGATATAATAGTTTTCTTTACCCATTTTTTCTTTCTGAAGAAATCCCAAAGTTACAATTCTATCTAAATATTTAGAGGCAGTTTGTCTGGAAATGTGCATATTATACCTTTTTACATAGAAAATATTGCTTATTTATCTCCAAATCTGTGAAAAATATTCACGGATATGTGATATAGTTTCGCTGTTGAAAGGGCATGAATAGTGATTTTTGTGAGTTCTTTTGCAAAATATATAATAATAATTCAAAATATTGATAAAATGCAAAAAGAGGAAATGGAAAATAAAACCTATGAATTCATAGGTCGTTTGGCTTTAGTATTATTCAGCCAAAATATCAAAATGAGTTTTACAACGTTGATAACCCTGCTAAAAGATAATGGTTTAACAGAATATCAAAGTGGAAGAGCAATGGCGGCAGGAATATCTGCAGCTTATCATCGCTGGGAGGATATTGAAAAAGATTGTAGAATTCCAACAACAAGTGGAGCAATTGCTAATACTTTTGTAAATCAAAAAGGAGAATTGTCTTGGTTATAAATAATAAAAATTCAACATTATGACGAAAAAGAATAAATATTTATTAGCAATTGTTTTATTGTCTGTAATTTTTATACTATTACACATCTTTCTCAATACCTCAGGAAAAGTAAGCACAGTGGGTGTTATTATTATAAGTTTACTCATTTGGAGATATACAACAATTTGTTCCCTTTGTGGTGAAGGTACAAAAAAGGAAATAGATAGAGAGGTAATAGATACTAGTGTAGTTCATAATGCTCAAGGGGGCTCTCGAACTGAGATAACTTACAATGTAACATACAAATGTAATAAATGTGGGCATATCACGCATAAAGCAAAGAAAAGAAAATCTCTTTTAGAATAAAAATTGTCAAAGACTTTCTATATGTTTTAAAAGGTTGATATTTTGATAAAAGCGGACTTACATAAGAATAAGCGAAATAAAAAAGGTTATTTTTCATATTCTTTTGCAATATACAGATAAATAAAAATCTTTCAACTTATATCATTTTTACAATCTCTTCTAAATATTTTTGGTCGTTTAGGTCAAAAAAGTCAATGGTTATTGAAATAGATCACAATACCAATTCATTGTATAGTGTCAAAATAATTTTTATACAAATTTGGATTTGTATTCCAAATTTGTATAATTTTTTCTAAAATCCGTTAGTGGAATTAAAGAATATAGTTAATATTGTCTATAGTGTACAAATCTAAAGTTGAACTTTAGATTTGTACAAAAGAGTCGGATTCAAATGATATTTAATATTTTAGGTTTAATATGTAAAATTACGGAAGTTGTAAATTCCTTCTGTTTGAGAAGTGCGGGTTTCTTTGCCGTCGTATAATACTGCGGATTTGCATACTTGTTCACCCAAAATATTGGAAACAATCTTAATATTTTTTAAAAAAGTAGGGTTGAAGGTTTTTGAAGATTTAATTTCGTACAAACAAAATTCATTGCCTGATTGTTTGATAAGGTCAATTTCCACTCCTCGGTTGTCGCGGTAAAAATAGCAGTTAGGCAATTTTCCTGCATTGAGATTTGCTTTTATAAATTCGGCTACGACAAGATTTTCAAAAATTGCCCCCCGCAAAGGATGTGTACTCAATTGTTGAGGATTTTCTATGCCAAGCAATAAACACAAAATGCCGGTATCATAAAAATATAATTTGGGAGATTTAACAAGCCGTTTGTTTATATTGGTATGAAATGGCGGCAGTTTGAATATAATATATGATGCTTCCAAAATGCTTAACCATTCTTTTATTGTTGGAGCCGAAACTCCTGTTTCGTTAGACAGAGCCGCAAAATTGTACTCAGACCCGACACGTCCTGCACACAAACGGAAAAATAATTGAAATTGAGACAAATCTTTTACCTTAATAAGTTGATGCATATCGCGTTCAATATAAGTGCTATAATAATTTGCATACAGTCGGGAAGGTGGAGTGCCGACAGAATAGGCAGCGGGATAAAGTCCTTTGTATAAAAGTTCATCAGTTGATGTTTCTGAAGCAGAAATATCAATTTCGTTCAAACTAAGTGGAGGTAAAGAAAAAATACTTGCACGTCCTGCCAAAGATTGTGTAACATGTTGTAGCATGCCGAAATTATTGCTTCCTGTCAAGATAAAATGTTTACCTTTTTTTTCATCTATTGCAACCTGAATGTATGAAAACAATTCG
>JAFZUH010000037.1 GCA_017618435.1 Bacteroidales bacterium
ATGTACAGTAGGCTTCCCATTACTACGGGAAAATCATATTTTTCCAAGCCGTTTACAATCATTACGCCAACACCTTTGTAATCAAATACATATTCAACAAAAACGGCTCCTGCCATCATACCGGCCAGCCAGCCTGAAATGGCTGTAACAACAGGATTCAAAGCGTTTTTGATAACATGAAAATTGATGATATGCGGAAAACTTAAACCTTTGGCTTTGGCTGTGCGAATGTAATCCTGCGACAATACCTCCAATACAGAATTTCTCATCAATTCGGTAACGGTAGCCAATGGTCTTATACCCAATGTTATGGCGGGTAAAATCAAGTTTTTTAAGTCCAAATATTCCCCATCGCCAAAATCGCTGATGGTATAAAGGCTGCCAAACATATTCAAACCGGTGTAGTCTGACAATAGAAAAGCAAATATCCAAGCAAATAATATAGCGGCAAAAAACGAAGGCAAAGCCATACCCAATACAGAAACCACCAATGTTGTTCTGTCAAACCAAGTGTTTTGAAATATAGCACAGAATATGCCCAATATTATGCCTAAAATGATGGCGAAAATAATGGAGATAATCGCCAATAGGGCAGTTTTGGGAAACGCTTCGTTTAGCATTTCCAAAACGGGTCGTTTGCTTTGATACGAACGGCCCAAATAAGGTTTTTTGGCGACCAAAAGATGTGTTTGGGCAAATGTGAATAAAATATGGGCATTATATTTTTCTTCGGAATAGCAAAACACGCTTTTTTCATCTGTGTTATGCAAAGAAATCGGCATCATATCATTGATATAGGTGGCAAAACGGAGGTGGAGAGGCAAGTCCAAACCCAGATCTTTTTTTACGGCTTCTTCGCTTTCCACATCGGAACGTTGCCCCATGGTCATAATGGCACTGTCGCCGGGCAATATGGAAAACAGCAAAAATATAACGGTAATGATACCTATCATTACCAAAAGTCCGTAGCCAAGCCGTTTCAGTATAAATTGTAACATTATTTTACTTTACACTTATAATTTTGTTTAACATTTGCCGTAAAGCCTCGCTATAGGCATTTTGGGGGATTTTTTGCAAAAAATCATCAAACACTTGAGCCTTTTGGTTCATTATATGGATTGCTTTTTCAATGCCTCCGTTTTCAATTGTTTGATTGATAATTTGTTGTATTTCTTCTTCGGTACCCTTGTGGTGAAAATAGAGATTGAGCAACCTTTGTTGTTGCATGGTGTCCATATTTGTCAATGCTGCAATCAATGGCAAGGTGATTTTATGTTCTTTGATGTCTTTGTTGGCATCTTTATTGCTCGTTTTTTGTGAAAAATCGGAAATGTCGTCTGCCATTTGAAAAGCCAATCCGAACGAAATTCCCATATCGTACCATTGTTGTATTTGTTGTTGGGAAATTCCTGCTGAATATGCACCCAATTTGAAGCAAGTGGCCAACAAAACGGCGGTTTTTTTTCTGATTGTTTCAAAATATTGTTCCAAAGACAAAGATTGTGCTCTATTGAGTTGTATTTGTAGCAATTCGCCTAAAACCATTGTTTCTGCAACCTGAGTAATATCGGTTAAAATATTTATATTGTCAGTGGCAACAATTTGTTTCATAGTTTGCGACAAAAAATAATCGCCAATCAATACTGCCAATTGGTTGCCATGCAAAGCGTTGATGGTGTTGCAGTTCCTTCTTTTTTGTCCATTGTCAATTACATCATCGTGTATTAATGAAGAATGATGCATCAATTCTACCGCCAAGGCCAATTTTTGCGTTTGGAGAGTTATTGTTCCACACAATCCTGCCGTAAGAAAAACAATGGCAGGACGAACCAATTTTGCTCCATTGTCTTTGTTTACATAAGAGGAAATGAGTTCGTTTTGATTGACAATATCAAGATATTGCTGTTCAAAAACGTGCATTTCTTCATTTATGGCGGTAAAAATTTCTTTCATTTTTCTAACTCAAGAATGAAGTTGTTTTCAAAAAACAGATAAAGTAGGTAATCATCAATACAAAAGTTGCTAACATAATGCCCCTGCCTGTTTTGTCTAATTTTAGATTGAGCAGATAATATCTCATCAATATCAGGTTGGGAATCATGGAAATCAGCAACATAGTTGAGATTTGTATCAAATAGTCTTTGTTTTCAGGTGCCAAGGCTACCGACAGCCCAAAAAGCAGGGCAAACAATATGGCTGGTAATATCAAGCCGATAAGAATGCCAATACCGATAGAATCTTTTTTTAGTATATTCATGATTTATTTATTTAATTTTCCATTTTTTCAGTTCATCTAAAGCATGATAAGCGGTCATGTCTGTATATATAGGGGTAATGGATACATAGTTGTGTTTAATTGCCCAAATATCAGTATCCCGTCCTTTGTCTATTTCTTTCAGTTCCCCGTCTAACCAATAATAAGGCTGTCCGTTGGGAGATTGGCGTTCTTCCAGATATTCCACCCAATAATTATTAGCCTGTCGTGTTATTTTGTATCCTTTCAGTTCTTCTGCGGGGACGTTGGGAATGTTGATGTTTAAACATGTTTTTTGCGGCAGACCGTTATTTAGTGCTACGGCAATTACTTTGTCTGCTACCATTGCCGCACCTTGAAAATCATAGGTGGGCTTGTAGTTGACAATGGAAAATGCAATTGAAGGTATTTGGTTTAAACAACCTTCCAAGGCTGCTCCGACAGTGCCGGAATAAAGTGTGCTTGCCGATGTGTTTGAGCCATGATTGATACCTGAAAGCAACAAGTCGATTTTTTTGTTTTTTAAGACAAGATGTCTTGCCATTTTTACAGAATCGCTGGGGGTACCGCTTGTTTTATATATTTGAAGATGTTCGTCTTGATGTAGTTGCCAAATGCGTAGCGGATTGGCAAAGGTGATGGCATGGCTTTTGCCCGATTGTCCGGAAGATGGGGCTACTACGACAACATCTCCGTATTTTTGTGCAATTTCTGTCAATGTTTTTATTCCCGTAGCGTGTACGCCGTCATCATTGGAAATAAGTATTAACGGACGTTTGGTTTTATTGGTCTTTGGATTTGGAGTTTTCATTCTGATATTCTTTTTAGTTTGGCAAAATAATAAAGTAGTTTTTTCTTTCCGGCAGCTTCAAAATCAATGAGGACTTTATCGTTATTGTCGCCAAAGTTTTCTATTTCGATAATGGTTCCGATGCCGAATTTCTCATGATAGACTTTCATGCCGATTTCAGAAGTTTTTGCTGTAAGTATATCGGTATCAAGGGCGATATTGGGTTGGGATTTTTTCGGTTCAATAATTATATTTTGACTGCTCCGTTTGGCTATCGGTTGTCTGAATATGGTTTGTTGTGCCGATTTTTTCCTTTCGGTAGTGGGAAAATCTTTTTTAGGCATAAATTGGGGTGTGGAGGTGTAAAAGATGTTCTTTTCTTGTAGGGTAGCAGATACAGTGGTATCTTCAAAGCAGACAACGTCTTTGCTTATTTCTTCAAGAAACGGACTTGGGTTGCAAAAATTGAAGTTTCCATACATTCTTCTTGTTTCAGCAAAAGAGATGGTCAAATGTTTTTTTGCTCTGGTAATGGCCACATAAAACAAACGGCGTTCTTCTTCCAACTCGCTTGGTGAAGAAACCAGAAAGGAAGGAAAGATGTTTTCTTCTACCCCCACAACATAAACGCAAGTAAATTCCAGCCCTTTGGAAGCATGAATGGTCATTAGTTTCACCTTGTCTTTATTATCTTCATCGTCTTTGTCGGCATCGGTAAAAAGGGCGGCTTCGTTTAAGAATAAATCCAAAGAGGGGAATTCTTCCTGCAAATCCTCTCCTGTGGAAAAATCTATTCTTGTATTGGCAGGTCGTTCTACAAAGTCTTTCATTGCATTGAACAGTTCGCCTAAATTTTCGTAACGTTCCTTTTCTTCTGTGTTTTCACGCAAATCTTGTGTAATGCCGCTACTATCAGCAATATGTTTTCCCAATTCAAAAGCATTGAGAATTTTTAGTTGGGCATGAAAACTTTTTATCTTATTGACAAATAAATCCAAGGCGTTGAACACTTTTGGTGAAACTTTCAGGTTGTATGCCATAGGGTTTTCTGCCACGTCCCATAAGCCGACATTGTGTTCGGAAGCACAAGCGATAATATGTTCCATTGAAGTAGGACCAATGCCCCGTTGGGGATAGTTGATGATTCTTTTCAAGGCTTCTTCATCATGAAAATTGACCGCCAAACGGAAATAAGCCATGGCATCTTTTATTTCTTTACGGTTGTAGAACGATTGTCCACCGTATATTCTGTAAGGAATAGCCATTCTCCGCAGGGCTTCTTCAAATGGTCTTGATTGGTTGTTGGTGCGATACATAATGGTAAAATCGTTATTGGTATAACCATATTTTCTTTTCATGTCCGCAATGGATTTTACCACCGCAATAGCCTCATCTATATCACTTGGTGTTTTCAGTATCTTTATTTTATCCCCACTATCATTCGAAGTCCATATCATTTTGGGTATCTGTCGTTTGTTGCAGGCAATAACGCTATTGGCTGCTTTGATGATATTTTTGGAAGAACGGTAGTTTTGTTCTAATTTGAAAATTTCATACGATGGGTAATCGTTTTTGAATGTCAGTATATTTTCGATGTTTGCCCCCCGAAAAGAATAGATGCTTTGGGCATCATCGCCTACAACACAAATATTTTCGTATGCGGCAGCCAATTTTTTGATAATCATATATTGTACACGATTGGTGTCTTGATACTCATCTATCAAAATATAATGAAACCGCTGTTGGTATTTGAGCAATATTTCAGGAAAATCGCGTAAAAGAACGTACATGTTTACCAACAAATCGTCAAAATCCATTGCGTCTGCTTGTTTCAAACGATGGTTGTATGCAAGATAAATTTGCCCCAATTCGCCCAATTGTTTGGCTTTGTTTTCCTGTTCAATAAGGCTGTTGTTGCAATAATCTTCAGGAAAAAGCAATGCAGACTTTGCCCCGGAAATAACATTTTGTACCAATGTCGGTTTATAAATTTTAATGTCTAGATTTTTTTCTTTGATAATATTTTTTATCAAGTTTTTGCTGTCATCGGTATCATAAATGGTGAAATTGTTGGTGTACCCTAAATGTTCCGCTTCAATTCGCAATATTTTGCTGAAAATAGAGTGAAAAGTACCCATCCAAACATGGCTGCCTTGTGAATTGCCCAATAAAGCGACAATACGTTCTTTCATCTCTTTTGCCGCTTTGTTGGTAAAGGTCAAACTGAGTATGTTAAACGGATTGACACCCTGAGAAATCATGTAGGCAATACGATAGGTGAGCACGCGGGTTTTGCCCGAACCGGCTCCTGCTATTACCATCGAGGGACCATCTATGTTGATTACAGCCTGTCGCTGATTTTCATTTAATGACGAAAGTATTGTATCCACAATTTTATTGATTTTTACGCTATATTGTTGTAAAACAAAATCTGACAAAAATTGTCATTTAATATGCAAAGATAACATCTTTTTTTCAGAAAAACAACAATATTATTTAAATGTGAATATTTTTTAAGTTTTTTATTATCAGTTAATTATAATGTTATTTGATAAAAATGGTTTACTATAAGATTTTTTGTACATTTGCAATATTCAAAATTATAATTGATAAAGCAATGAAGAATTTATTGAAGTTGTTGTTTTTTGCTGTATGCTTATTACTTAACAGTCAGATTCAGGCTCAATTTTCAATTAATGCCGGTCCAAGTTTTCCCTTGGCGGATTTGTCTTCTTCAAACAAAGATTTTGGGAATGCCCAAATAGGGGTATATGCCTCTTTGCAGGGAGCCATGCCTGTAACAGGCAATACCGATGTGTTAGGACACATGTTTGCCATCACACTCAATGTTGATTATTTTTGGCATACCTTAAAAAAAGATGCTCAAAAACGTTTGATGAATGAATATCTTGGAAAAAACGCAGTGATGGATTATGATAAAATGACACATACGCAATATATGTTTTTGCCTATCATGATAGGGTTTATGTATCGGTATAATTTTTCCAATAATTTTGCGATAGCCGTAGATGCGGCTTGTGGGGTTAATTTTATTTATCGAACAAAAGAAGAATTTGATTTTGTAAAAGATAGTGTTAATTTTCAGAGTATTAAAGAATATAAATTAGCCTACGGTTTATCAGCCCGAGCAACATTCCGTTTTATCATATTGAAACATTTGTCATTAGGTGTTAATGTACACTTATTGAACTCTTTTACAAATAATTATTCTACTTATATAAAAAGAGAAGATGTATCGGAACCATTAAATAATGTGTCGTATTCTTCCCCCAAAGGATATAGCGTTTATCCCATGTCGGTTTCGGCTTTTATCGGATATGTATTTTGATAAATGTGTTTATCTGTTCACGCAAACCC
>JAFZUH010000038.1 GCA_017618435.1 Bacteroidales bacterium
GATACAATATTGCCTTTTGGGTCTATCAAAACACCTAAAGGCAATGTGTAAGTTTGATATGTATCTAAAAATGAATATCTGTCTTCCGGCGTTAAAAATGTCCATGTGAAATTTTTGTGTTCATTGACATAATGATACAATTTTGCCGATTCAAAATCAAGCATTACGCTTACAATCTGAAGTTTGTCGCCGAATTGTTCCTGCATTTGTTCCAAGACAAACATTTCTTGTTGCGATTCTTGATTGTAGGTGGCGAAAAAATGCAGATAAAGATATTTTCCGGCAAAATCGTTTAAATGAAAAGTATTGTTATATATATCTTTTAACGTAAAATCCGGAGCAGGATAGGCGGTTTGGAATTGTGTTAAATGCCGTATCATGTTTGCCGCCATTGTTTTATGCTCTTCAAATTTGGACAGGACAGTTATTTGTTGCAACAATTTCAATAGTTGTGTTCTATTGAAATCTTCATTTTCTTTGTATAGTTCTCCGATTGTTTTTATCAGAACCATTTCCCGAACCTGTTCATTCACAAGGGTGGGGTCTGCTCCAAGCAAATCCAATATTTTGAATAATGGGGTTCCTTTGTTGATATGTTCCTCTAATGTTTTGGCATGCAAATATTTGGAAGCCCCGTAAACATATCTTTCATAAAATTCGTTCAAAAAAGACATATACGATACATTGTTGTAGGGTATATATGCCGAGGTCAGATATTTTTGATATACTTTTTCCCTGTTTTTCTGATAATACAGAAAATCAATGGAAGCATAACGGTATTTTACGTATTGGGAATAGAAATCCATGGCTTGTTCATCGTATGGAAATCGTGTACGGAGCAAATTTACCAAACTGTCGTAAGTTTCTTCGGGTGTCTGTCGGTAAAAATATTCTTCAAAATTATAGAAAAAATAGCGGTAATAGCGTTCAAATCCATCTATTTTGTAGTTTAATTCCGAATTGTCGAAAGGCAGCAGGGCAACATGCAGACGGAACCCGTACAATTGTGCATCAATTCTATCTAAGGCTTGCGTGTCTGCGGAAATTTCAACTTGATATGATTTTTCAGGTTCAAGAAACATTTGTCCAAACGTGGCATTGTAGGCCAATTCTACCAATTGGGTTTCTTTTAGGGGCAGATGTATTTCAAACAAACCGTTTGAATCCACATTGGTCAAGGCCAATAATTTTTTTTCTTCTGTCAAAAAGTCGGCATATTGATAAAAACGCAATTGCCCGGAATGGGCAAAAGTAAGTTTTCCCGATATTTTTATCGGTTTGATTGCATAAGTTGCACTTGTTAGGCAACATAAGATTGCAAAGATAATATACCTGTATTTTGGGGTCATCAATAATGACGGATAAAATCCACAATAGATTCAGGCACAAATGATTCTAATTTGCCCCCATGAATGATAATATCTCTTACAGCCGAAGATGAAATGCCGATATGTTGAGGTTCTGAGAGTAAAAATACCGTTTCAACATCGGGTTTTAACAAACTGTTGGCATGGGCAATGCTCAGTTCCATATCAAAATCAATAACAGAACGCACACCTCTCACCATATACGAAATGTTTTTCTGTCTGCACAAATCAACAGTTAAGCCGTCGTAGGCTATCACTTCTACGTTTTCCACATCGGCAAAGACAATGTTCAACATTTCCAACCGTTGTTCCAAGGTAAACAAGGATTGTTTTTTCCCGTTTTTACCGATGCCGACATAGAGTTTGTCAAACAAAGCCGATGCTCTCAAGGCTATGCTTTCGTGTCCCAAGGTTATCGGGTCGAAACTTCCTGCAAAAAGGGCTGTTTTTGGTGAAGATAAATTCATTTCGGTTATTTTTTTCTTACTTCCAAGGTTTCAATCGCTCCCGTATAAGGGTTGAGTTCTATATTCAACAATGGTTCTGTTATATATCTAACGCTGCCGTTTTGGGCTATCGGATATGCACCTAAATATTGAACAATTTTGTTGTTGCATAATAAATAAACTCTATAATAGGCGGGCAGATTCACGCATAGACTGTTTTTGGGAGCCGCTTTTTGTGTTTCCGTAGTTGGAATGCTTTTTTCTTTATTTTCTTTACACAACATTAATTTATATCGTTGCGTATAAATATCATTGGTGAATCCTATTGCCGATGAAAAACCGAATAGAGGACAATACAAGGTGTCGGCATTGCCTTGGGGAACAATGCGGAAAGTTTGTGTTTCTTTTGTTTTTTCGGTATAGCCTGTAAACAAAACAGCCAAATCGGCTTCTCTTGTATTCAAGCCTGCCAGCATCAAATCCAAACGGGAAAAATCCACTTCCAGAGCCCCGCTCAACAAATCCTTGCGGGTATCTCTTATTTCCTCTATTTCACTGGCAACATCTTTGGCATAGCGTTCTCCCGATTTGGGTTGCCAATGCGAGGTGATTTTGGGTATTCTCACCACTTCGTCTTCTTCATAAATTTCTTGGTAGGTGGTGTCAAATACCTGTTCCATTTCATCGGTGTGAAAAAGATAAAATCTGTTTTCAGTTTCTTTTTCCGGCATTTCAAAATTGTAGGTTTCCTGTATGTCGGGCATTTGCTCAAAGCCGACAATCATACCTTGTTTGAACAAATGGGCAAAGGCGGGACATGAAGTTTCTATGGGATATATTTTTGAAGTGTCTTTATCGGATTTCCATGTAAGTTTTATCCCCGAAAAAGTATAAAACAGACTGTCTTTTTTTATAACAGGTTGTTTGTTCTCTGTTAATTTGTTTGCGTATTTGCACAATGGACCTCTTGTCTGCTCGTGTTTGATGAGCGTTGCCTCTATTTCAAAATAATTGTAAGGTAAGATATATGAAAATGAAGAAGAATTTTTTTGTGCCATCAATGATAACGACAGCGAACTACAAATAATCAACAATAAAAAATTGTTTTTCTTGAGCAACATCATATTATAATTGTATATGTATTGTATTATCTTTTGCAAAGATACAACAAATTTCATTAATATTGTTTCAAATTTATTTTATTATTTTCCAACGATTCCACTATTGCCAACGATTCTATATGTTCAATGCCTGCTTTTTGCAAGACCGTCCGACCTTGCTGAAAGCCTTTTTCTATAACGAATCCCATGCCGGCAATGGTGGCTCCCGCCTGACGGCAAAGGTCTATAATACCCAAACCCGCGTTGCCATAGGCGAGAAAATCATCAATAAACAAAATGTTGTCCGTGCTATGCAAATAGTTGCGGTTAATGACAAAAGAATATGATTTTTGTTTGGTAAATGAAAAAATATTGGTTTCAAAACACTCGTCCATTGTGGAAGGCCTTTCCTTTTTGGCAAACACTACAGGTACATTCATCAAATAGCCCGACATAACGGCAGGGGCAATGCCGGAGACTTCTACGGTTATGATTTTGCTGATGTTTTCTTGGGCAAAACGATGTTGGAATTCTTGGGCAATCTGCATCATCAAACGAGCGTCTATCTGATGATTGATAAAACTATCCACTTTCAAAATTTTGTTTTGCAGACATTTGCCATCTTGCAGTATTCTATCGCATAATATTTTCATAACACCACTGGTTTAATGTCTGCAAAATTAAGCAATAAATCAATGTCTTTTCTTAATTGGACCTAATTTTTGCAACAATAAAAAAACAGGACAGAAAAGTCCTGTTTTTCAACTTGTGAACATTCACCTGATTACGTGTCTTTTGTTGAAATTATTGGGTTGTTTATTTCTTTTTTTCCAATTCATAACGAACACTAAAACTCTCTGAATAGGCCTTATGTTGAGCGACCCCATAGTCATCCCAATCGTCGTAGCCAGAATATTTTATTTTTCCGGACAAACTCATTGTTTTGTTATTTATTTCATCTATTTCCAACTCTACGGACATTCCATATTTCTTTAAATCCCCACCGGAAAAACTCAAAGAATTTTTACTGCAAGAATAATCACATTCGAAATCTGTCCCCCCAATAAGGTCTCCAATAAATGTACCATTTTCTTTAAATGTCCAAGTTGCACCTTTAACCTCATCTGAATTACCAAAGTCAGATTTAGCGGAGGTTACTTTCCATTTGCCGATAATTTGTTTTTCCGGTTTTTTGCAGGAAGTCATTGTGGTCATACCTGCAATAAGTAAAACTACACTTAAACTGTACAATAATTTTTTCATTTCTTTGTGTTTTTTTATGTTTATTATTTACTATTTATTTTATTTTTTCCAATTCGTATTCAAGGGGGTCTGTATAAGTATCATGATGTTCTTCTTCATATCCATCAGCTTTAACTTTTCCGGACAAACTCATTGTTTTATTGGAAATTCCCTCTATATCAAATTCAAAAGTGTAAGTGCCATGTATATCTTTGCCCCCATTACTTCGATATTTAATTCCAGATAATGTTAATGTTTTACCATCACAAGAATAATCACATTCTATTTCATCTCCGTTATTATTTAACACCCAGTCGTCTTCAGCCAAATCATAAATGTCACCGACAAACTTTCCATTGTCTTTAAATGTCCATGTATTTCCTTTGGCATTTTCATCATTTTTGTTTGCGGAGGTTACCTTCCATTTGCCGATAATTAGTTTTTCCGGTTTTTTGCAGGAGGTCATTGTTGTCATGCCTGCAATAAGTAAAACTACGCTTAAATTGTACAATAATTTTTTCATTTCTTTGTGGCTTGTTATCCCATCGCCCCGTCGGTTTTAAAATTTAATAAAATATTTTGTTCCTGCTCTGACGGCTTTGCAGGTCTTGCCCCGTTTTGAAGAGTTCCGGTTCTCTCTGCGGGTTTGCAAAATATGAGTAAAATAGGGATAAAAAAAACGAGCGTTCCCTATTTATCCTTGAGGCTGTAGGAAATGCCCATTACTGCAAATAAGTAACGCCCACATATCGTTGCGGACGCTTGACAACTTATTATGGCAGTAATCTCTTAAAACTTCCTACATTCCAAGGATGCCAAATAAATCGCAAACGCGAACTTTAATATGTTTGCAAAGAGTTTTGTCTCAATGCAATTGCAAAGGTAATACTTTTTTCTGAAAAATCGCATATTTTTGAAAAAATTTCTCTAAAAAGGAAACACAAAACATTTTTTACATTTTACAGATTCAAACTATATTATTTATTTTATTATCTTTGCAAAAAATAAAACTATTGGTAATAATAACGAGATGAAACACATTGTAAATTTTAAAGTTCTAAAAAACACACCATTACAAGATTCTGATTTTGAGTTGTTGGTGCAAAGCGATACCGATTTGGAACATATTCTACCCGGACAATTTGTCAATATACTCGTTCCTCATACCAACAAAACACTTTTAAGAAGACCTATTTCCATTTGTGATGTGGATTACGGGCAAAGAAGCCTGCTTTTCTATATCCGCAAAGTCGGCAACGGAACACAAACATTGGCGAACATACAGGTCGGGGAAACGCTAAATATAATATATCCTTTGGGAAATTGTTTTTCCACCACTGCCAAAAATCCTCTGTTAATAGGTGGCGGTGCAGGCATTGCCCCTTTGGTGTTTTTGTCCAAACAATATGAGAAAAACGGCATACAACCCACCGTTCTTTTAGGCGGAAAAACGGAAAAATCGTTGTCCTTACGCCAGCATTTTTCTGCTGCTGCCAACATCTGTACCACAACCGATGACGGTTCTTGCGGGGAAAAAGGACTGGTAACTTGCCATAGCATTATGCACAACTTGTCTGATTTTGATATCATACAAACCTGCGGTCCGCAAATTATGATGCAAGCCGTTGCCAAATTGGCTGAAAATATCGGAATAAAATGTGAAGTGTCGTTGGAAAACACTATGGCTTGCGGAGTAGGGGCTTGTCTTTGTTGTGTTACCAAAACAACAAAAGGGAATGAATGTGTCTGCACAAACGGACCTGTTTTTGACAGTAAAGAATTATTAAATTTTGTTAAATAAATAAAAAATTTTTAAACATGACAGCATTAATTATAATAGGAGTAATTGTCCTCCTCGTTTTATGGGTAATCGGAATTTACAATGGTATGATAAAAAAACGCAACAACGTTGACAAAGAATGGAGAAACGTAGATGTGCAGTTGGAAAGACGTTATGCCTTGATACCCAATTTGGTAGAAACCGTTAAAGGTTATGCAAAACACGAAAGTGAAGTGTTGGAAAAAATCACTGCCTACCGTTCTCAGGCTATGAGTGCAAACACTATTGCCGAAAAAGCAGAGGCAAACAATTTATTGTCTTCGGCCTTGTCCGGTCTGAAAGTGCAGTTGGAAGCCTATCCGGATTTAAAAGCCAATACAAATTTCTTGCAATTACAGGAAGAATTGGCTTCTACGGAGAATAAAATTTCATTTTCCCGCCAATTGTACAACCAAGTGGTAACCGACTATAACAACAAAATTCAAATATTTCCCAATTCAATCATAGCCGGTATGTTTAATTTTACGGCAAAAGAATTGTTTGAATTATCAACTCCGGAGGCACGTCAAGCTCCGAAAGTTTCTTTTTAAATAAAATAAAAAGATTTTTCCATGTATGAATTAATCGCTAAAAACAAGCGGAAATCCGTTATTGTTTTTATTGCCATGGGTATATTGTTGATAGCCTTGGGTGGGGCTATCGGTTGGGTATTCGATTCAGGATACGGCAACGGAATTTTTGTCGGTATCATTGTGGCAATTGTTGTTTGGGCCATACAGGCAATAGTGGCTTATTATCAGGGAGCAAAGGTTGTGCTTATGGGAATGAATGCCAAGGAAATAAGCAAACAGGACGACCCAATGCTCTATAATATTATAGAAGAATTGTCAATGGTTTCGGGTTTGCCGATGCCTAAAATCTATCTTATTGATACTCATGCCATGAATGCCTTTGCCGCTGGAACAAAACCGGAAACAAGTGTTGTGGCTATTACCCGCGGGTTGAGAGAAAGACTCAACAGACAGGAAATACAGGGTGTTATGGCTCACGAAATGTCCCACATATACAACAGAGATGTATTGTATATGACTTTTGCCAGCGTGATGATGTGCACTATCGTTTTGATTTCCGAAATTTTGATGAGAAGTGTTTTTTATGGCAGTTTGGGTCGCCGCAGGTCTTCCAATGACAAAGGAGGTATGGCTCAGATTGTTATTATTCTTGTGCTTGTTGTTTTTGCCATATTTGCTGCATTTTTGGCACGGTTGTTTTATTTTTCGTTGTCAAGAAAACGCGAATATCTGGCGGACACCATGGCAGTGAATTTTACCCATGAACCTTCTGCTTTGGCCGATGCCTTGCAAAAAATTTCCGGAGATACCGCTGACGACTTTGATCCGGGAAAAATGGCCGCTGCTATGTGTATCAGTAAGCCCAATTTGAGGACACGGGCAATGAATATGTTTTCCACGCACCCTCCCATTGACAAAAGAATTGCCATTTTGCGTGCCATGGGAGAAGGTACCTCGTACGAAAACTATTGCCGTGCATACGAAACCATTATGGGCAAAAACGATTTGCCAAAAGGGTAGGAGAAAGAAACAAAAAAGAATCTTGTTTAACAAGATTCTTTTTTTGTTTTAGAATCCGATTTGCCAGCGGATACCTGCCCGCAAGAAAAAACCGTCATTTAAATTGGCATTGCTTGCCACCCATCCTTTGCTTTTCCAGCCCAATTCGGCATAGGGGTTCAAAAAACGATAATGGTAATTTAGCCGGGCTTTTATCAAGCCGCCGAAAGTGCCTGTAGCAGTGAAAAACAACATATCTTTGGGCTGTACCCATGCCATTACCGCTCCGCCTATCTGCATGTGATTGTTCAGCAAAGGAAAATCAACCAACCCCACTTCAATACCTCCAAAATGGTTTTTGTAGTTGTGGTAGGTGTGCAACGAAGCATAAAGGTTGTAGCGGGGGGCTTGCAAATAAAGGTCAAGAGAGACATCGCTGCCAAAGGCCGTCAAATAATGACGGAAAGCAAAGTTTCCGTAATAAGAGCCGTGTTCTGTTTGTGCTAAACGAAAACGGGAAAATCCGAACATCATCGGAGAAATGAAATTGAAGACATCAAGCCCGACTTGGAGTTTCAAATATTTGCGTCCTTCTTGTGGAATATCTTCATACATAATGTAGCGGTTGATACCGACACCGCTGGGGTGAATGCCGCGTTCTGCATAGGGTTTGTCAGGATAGCACAAGGCATGTATCCAAGCGTTCATATCCATGCCGGTAAAATCACGCGATTCGATAGTGTTTTCTATGCTATTGCGTTCTTGCATGCCTTCGTCGCCTTTGCCGTTGGCACATGTGGTGATGTATAGGAAATTTTGAAAGGTGTTCATCCAATACAACACTTCGTTGTCCAAATTTTGACGGTAGAAAAATTCGTTGAATTGCAAATTGCGGTCAATTTCCACCACCGCTTCGTGTCCGGCACTCATTAAACGTACAAAGTCAGCATGATGTTGGTCGCAAAGCATTTCCAATTCTTCGTCTTTTTCATGGCTGACGGCGATGGAACTCGCTCCTATTTTAAAAAGCAGCACTTCATTGAAACTATTGATGCCGAATTTTGTCATCACTGCCCGATGATATTCTTCGTGCAACCAAGAAGCCGAAAGCGGCATTTGCATAACAAGCACATCAAAAGCACTGACCGCCAAACGCTGCATAAATATCTGTAAAATACGTTTGTTTTTGAAACGAAGGGCTTTTTTCAATCCGAAATGTGCGGCAGTGTAAAAGTCCGCCGAATAGGCGAGGCTGTTTTCCATGCCGGGATTCATATATGAAGGGAAAAATCCGCCTGTAGTCTTATAGGCCTGCACTTGGTCGGGCAAAGCAAGCAAAGGCATATCCAAATACACTTGTCCAACGCTGTCCGTGTAAAAAACAAGATTATTGTCAAACGCTCTTTGTCCTAATGTTGTTTTATTGCTTAAAACAAATATCACAAAAATCAGAACATATTTAATTTTTTTCATTTCTCTATGGTTAATACAAGCCGCATATAAATAATAAATGCGAACAGAAGTTCGCATTTTCTTTTGTGCTCAGGACGAGATTCGAACTTGCACGCGGGAACCCGCACCACCCCCTCAAAGTGGCGTGTCTACCAATTCCACCACCTGAGCATCAAGATTGCAAAGATACAACTTTTTTGTTTATGCTTCGCAAGTTTTTGTTTTTTTATAAAATTTATAGCAACCTAAAAATTCCATTTAAAAGAACGAAATTTGTGCAAAGTTTTGATTATTATGTGTATAATAGTTTTTGCAGGTGTTGTTTTGCAGACAAATGAGGTGGTTAAACAAATAATAAAAGGGTGTTTATAGAATAGATAAACACCCTGTTTTTCTGCAGATTCATACAGAAAAACATAGAATATAAAAAAATAGTTCTTTCCTACATTGTATTTTAGAATCGCAAGGTTAAACCTCCCCCTATCGTGTTTTTTCCAAAATGCGGGGAAAAACCGAGATGGGCGGTATGCTGTTTTCCATTAATAGAATATGAATAACTTGTTTGTAAAGGATTCTCCTTCTTTATGAAAAACAAAATACCGGGAACGAGAAGACCTATACCGCCTGCTGCAAGAATGGAACCACTGACTATCTGACCGATGGAAAGATAGCGTTCTCTCCACAAAGAATTATACTGCACACAAGTTGCCAATAATATAGTTCCGATAACGACAAGTCCACCTCCTACAGAAGTAAATATAATTCCTTTCAATCTCTGTTTGGAGTTTGATTCCATAGAAAATCGATTACTTCCACGCTCAGACATTGTTGGGACTTCATTATATTCTCCTTGCGGATTTTTCTCTGCCTTATTGACTATGGATATGGCTTCGTATCTACCATCGGCATACAAGATGGACTCCACAGAGTTCCGTGCAATGGTGGCAGTATTATCGTTCTGTTTGTAACTGATTTCCGTATCAGATATATGTAAAACGGTAACGTTTTCAATATATGTACCGTTACGCAACGAAATAATGTCTTGAGCGGGAAGTGCCCCCACACAAAACATTACAATGGTAATTAACAAAATCTTTTTTATCATTATTCCTCCTCCGCTACTAGTTTAAACATATAACTTACATCATTATCATCTATCAATGACAGAATGTCCAATTTCTTGGTTTGCGAATAATAACCTTTCTTTTCGCACTTGATTTCAATCTGTACATTGCCGGCATTGTTGTAAGTCAAGCCCTTGATGTTGATTGTTTCGGAACCTTCGTATGGTGTTGTTTCCAAATACTTGTAGTTCTGATTTTTCACATCAGGAGTTTGGGATATTACCCGCCAAAAAACATCTGCTCCCTGCGGACGTGAATTGACATTCCAATGAACGGTAAGATGTTCCAATGCGGTATTGCCTTCACCTTTCACCTGTTTGTTGGCTTCATTTTTAGGACTGTCCGCACGATGCAGGAAGAAGGCAATTCTGTCCCAATCCACATCCGCCAAGGCATTGGCATAGGCTTTGTTTATGGCAAGATTGGCTGCATCAAACGATGAAGCACTTGCACTAATGGCAGCACGACCGGCAACTTCTACGGAAGGATAGACAAGGGTACGGTTGTGGTCAAATACTTTCAAATCCATAATGACTGTTCCCTGCCAACCGATACCGGACAAATAATCCACATGAAATTCCTTGACAACAAGTTGCATCATATAATCGGTTGCCACATCGGCATCAAGGTTAAAGCCCATTGTACGCATATAGCGACGCACACTTTCCGGCACAAAAGAGGTAACAGAAGGATTGACCTGTACGGAAGGGACATAGGTGGGACTTGCGTCATACACATGAATTATCCGCGTATTAGCACGCTCGTCTGACACATTCACCCGAATACCGTAATCTAAATTGGCATATTTGTCAGCCTGCGGCTGACCCACCAAGGCAAGATTCAATGTACGTGTTTGTGGTTGTGAAATAGGTTCGACTGTTTTTTTCAAAAAACAAGACTCACAAACAAAAGGAAAAATACTCATCAAAACTATGATAGTGAAACTTTTTTTCATTTTTATAATAATTTTAAAAAATTAATAAATTATTTTATTTCCCATCAGGTTTTAGTTTTATCAATTTGGCACTGACAGTTGTTTTGTATACAACTTCATTCTTTTTGTCCCCTTGTTCTATATTGGTGGAAATAACTGGTTCAATAACGCCATCGGCTCCTGCTACTTTTGAAGCATTGATAAGACGGTAGATGGCCAAGTTGCGAACCATGTAATGAGGATAAGGACCGACTTCTGTTGCATTATAATCATTACTTAAAAAACCGAAACGGGCCACACCATCTACTTTATCTACTGTCCAACCAGTACTTTTATTAGCACCTTGACCAAAAGTAACTTGATTAAATTTAATTGCAAATTCATTATTCTGTTCCGTAATACGGATTTCATCATCTGAATAACGAGCAATAATAACGGCTTCTGCACTGATGGTGTTAAGAATAATGTAATCTTTTCTTTCAAGATTCAATTCATCCAATCTAACTGAATTAATTGTATTTACTGCTTGTGGAATAATACGTAAACTATTACATGAATACATAACAATTGTTGCAACAACAATAACAGTTGCAAAAAGAATTTTTTTTAACATAAATTATAATTTTTTTAATTATTGCCTACTCTTTACTGGATTTTCGGCATACTCCGTTTGTTCGTAGCACCAAAATTGAAAGAATATTTGCACATAAAAAAAGCGTGGCACTTTTTCGCTTTCATTGGAACTTTTGAGGTCTTCGACTACCATATTCACCCAATTACAACGAGTAAAGCCCACGCCGATTGGCGGGAGCGTCGCTGCTTTACTCTGGGTGAATAATTTGAAAGTGTCGAAGTTTCAAAAGTTCCAGTGTTAAGCTACTTCGCTTTTTCCTATTTTATAATGTACAAACTAA
>JAFZUH010000039.1 GCA_017618435.1 Bacteroidales bacterium
AGGTAAAAAATGTTTGTTTAAAGCCTCATCGTTGAGAAATTTTTGTGCCAAAACTTTAAATTCCAATTCGGCAAACACTTTTTTCAATCGTTCTTTGTCGCCGTGGTCAAAACGCATGGCTTGTTCATCAAACTCTATGGGTACATCAAGAATAATGGTCGCCAGATGTTTGGATATTAAAGCACTTTCTTCCCCTTCTTTAATTTTTTGTCGGAGTTTTTCATTTTTTATTGTATCAACTTTGGCTATCATATTTTCTATGGAGCCAAATTCTTGAATCAATTTTTTTGCACCCACTTCTCCCACCCCTTTTATTCCGGGAATATTATCAACAGCATCACCCCAAATGCCCAAAATATCAATCAATTGTTCGGGTTCTTGAATGGCATATTTTTCACAAATTTCAGGCACTCCGACAATGGAATATCCTTTGGAATTGCGTTCGGGTTTGTAGATATATATATTTTCAGAAACCAACTGACCATAATCTTTGTCTGTTGTCATCATAAAAGTGGTGAAGCCGTTTTGTTCTGCATTCTTGGCAAAAGTTCCAATAATATCATCGGCCTCGTAGCCGGGCATGGCTAAAACAGGAATGCCCAAGGCTTGCAAAATTTCCTGAATATATGGCAGAGAACTTACTATCTCATCGGGAGTGGCTTCCCTTTGGGCTTTGTATTGTTCAAATTCCGCATGTCTAACCGTTGGGCCATGGCTATCGAAAGCCACTGCAATATGTGTCGGTGATTCTTTTTTTATAATGTCATACAAAGCATTGGTAAATCCTAATATGGCAGAAGTATTTATGCCGTTTGATGTTAGTCTCGGATTTTTATTCAAAGCATAGTATGCTCTAAATATTAAAGACATCGCATCTATCAAAAACAATGTTTTTTCTCGTCTTTCCATAAATATTCACTTTATAATAATTATTGGGCATTGTCTGTTATAATCTGCTCAACAATATGTATTTTTTCATTTAACAAATCTTTTGTCTTAGCCTCCGCAATAAATCGCAAATACGGTTCGGTATTGGAGGGGCGTATATTGAACCACCAATCTGCAAATTCTATGCGATAGCCGTCAAAATCATACAAATGCAGACAAGATTCCTGCTCGCAAAAATAATCTTTCAGCATTTCCATTATTTTGGTCTTGTTCTGTACTTTAAAATTTATTTCTCCACTATTCTCATATTTTTTTATTTTAGCAATCGCTTGCGAAACAGAAATATTTTTCCGTTTGAAATCAGCCACAATATTCAGCATAAGAATAACAGCCAACATTGCCGAATCGGAATAGAAGAAATCTTTAAAATAATAATGTCCTGCCAATTCACCGCCGAACAAGCCGTCTATTTCTTTCAATTTCGAAGCGGCGTATGCCCTGCCCACTTTCCACATGTGAGGTTCGCCGCCCATTTGAGTTAAATATTCTTTTACAGCACGGGAAGTACGAATATCAAACAACACCTTGCCCGACAATTTCTTTTGTTCATAAAAATAATGTCCCAACAAGGCTATCATCAAATCGGGAGAGATAAATTGGGCGTTTTCATCTACAAACATCACCCTGTCGGCATCTCCGTCAAAAATCACACCTATATCAGCACGACAATGTTGTACTGCTGTTTGGAGTTGTACAATATTTTCCATCTCCAAAGGATTGGGTTCATGTCCTGGAAAATTGCCGTCCATCTTTTTGTTGATATAATGAGGTTTTTCTCCTAATATTTTATCAACCAATAGGCTTGCCATACCATTTGAACAATCCACAACTATATTTAAATTGTCAAAATCGGGCTTATATGACAATAAAAATTGTTCATACTCCGTCATGTAATTGTATTGTTCTATCTTTCCTTTTTTATTGGTTACGGCTATCGGTTCGGTTTCCACCCAATGTTCCAAATCTTTCAACCCTGTATTATATCCAACAGGCTCGGCATTGTTTTTTGAAATTTTCAGTCCATTATGATTTTTGGGATTATGAGAAGCGGTAATTACAATACCTGCAATACAACCCAATTCCCGAACAGCAAAGGAAAGCTCCGGCGTAGGTCTTAAAGACTCAAATCGATAGGCTTTAATACCGTTAGCTGCCAAACAAAGGGCCGCCTCCTTGGAAAACTC
>JAFZUH010000040.1 GCA_017618435.1 Bacteroidales bacterium
CGGTATGGTACCCGAAGGACATACCAACGCTGTTTTTGCCAATATTGTGGATAAGACAGAAAATGAATGCAATGGACATGTTTCTACAGGGGTGATTGGCATACAGCATCTTATGCGTACGCTCACCGAATATGGGCGAGGCGACTTGGCTTTAAAGATAGCCTCTGACGAAACCTATCCAAGTTGGGGATATATGTATCGCAATGGGGCAACGACAATATGGGAACTTTGGAATGGCAATACCGCCAATCCTGCCATGAATTCAGGCAATCATGTTATGTTGTTGGGCGACCTGATACTTTGGGAGTATGAATATTTGGCAGGTATCCGTGCTGCGGAACCCGGTTATCGGAAAATAGTTTTAAAACCTTATCCTATAAAAGGTTTGGACAAGGTACAAGCAACTTACCAATCTGTTTCCGGAACTATTGAAAGTGCTTGGACTTGTAAGGATAATCGTTTTGAATGGGATATTGTGATTCCCGCCAATACCTCAGCGGAGGTGTATTTGCCGACAGCCAATGGCACTTATCAGGTGAAAACCTATGGCAGCGGAACCTACCATCTTGCTTCTGAATTGTAAAAATAAAAATAGCGACTATATTTAGTCGCTATTTTTTTTGTTATTGAAGCAGGTGAAAAATTTTATTCTATATCATGGTGGGTGTTTCTAAAATCGTTAGGCGAAACATATTCTCTTTGTTTGAATATGCGACAAAAAGAGGAAGGGGTGGAATATCCGAGTTTTTTTGAAATTTCGTTTATGCTGAGGTCGGTTTCCCTTAATAGAATTTTGGCAGAGTCTAATGTAACGCGAGTGATCCATTCCTTGACACTAAGACCGCTTATATGTTTGATTGTATAGCTGAAATAGTTGGGGGATTTGGCAAAATGTCCGGCATAGAAACTGGGTGCCCTA
Source organism: Bacteroidales bacterium (assembly GCA_017618435.1). Lineage (GTDB taxonomy): Bacteria > Bacteroidota > Bacteroidia > Bacteroidales > WCHB1-69 > UBA1205. The sequence continues at coordinate 920 of JAFZUH010000040.1, forward strand.
TGCAATCTGTCTTGATCGCTCAACAAAAGTTGCATAAATTGGCAGTATAATATTTCCGATGAGGTTTGATGCAGTTGCATTGTATTGTTACATTCTTCTTTAAGTTGTTTTATATCGTATAATAATGCAAAAATGATGTGTTCAACAGAACTTCTCCTTTCTTCTTTTATACAATCTTGTAAAAGGGAAAAATATTTTTTTATACGGGCATTGGTGGTTGTATTGAGTTTGAATATGTCTAATTGAAATAAAAAGAAGTTTTGGGTCATGTGTTTTGGTATTTTAAAATCAAGTATGTGCATATTAAAGTCTTGACTTTTTTGATATATGGAAAAATTTGTTCCTATAGGAAGACACAAGAGTACACCTTGTTTGAGTTCATGTTTTATATAGTTGATACTATAAGTGGCAGTGCCACTTGTAATCAATACAATTTGAGGGTTTTGTGTGCGAAACGGCTGCTTAAACGGCATGTTTTCTCTATATAGATTGGCATCCATAATCAATGAAACCCAATTGCTGATATAGTTGGTTTCATTGTCGGATGTTTCACTATACACAATTTTTTTCATTAAAGAAGAAGTTACATCTAAAATATCAGGCTTGTTCTTGTCCATATTTTATTATTTTTATGTTTCTACAAAAATACATTTTTTCTTATTATGCAAAATCACTTGTAAAAAAAGAGAATTTGGACAAAAAAAAAGAGAATTTGGACAATTGAGACATTGTTGTATTTCATAACTTTGTATAACAGACCGACAGGGTTGATAGATAGTCTCTATAAATAGTTATTTGTTTGATATAAAATATTTTGTTGTAATTTTAAAAGAAGAAAAAAAGAACAGAAGTGTAAAAAAATGCAAGGTGTGAAAAAAATAATTCAGAAACAAAAATATGTAAAATGGTATATTCTCATATTTTTATTAAAAGCCCAAATTTGGAAATGTTGGGGTTCATTTTGCATATTTTTGCAGTTTTTTGATAAAAACTTATTTTATTTTTCATTATTTTGGAAGAAAAAGATACCCTATTGTACAAAATATGTTATCTTTGCAAAACGGAATGATGAAACTTATTATTATTTATATGTATATGACGATTCATTAGGCTGAGTTTGCCCTTGTTAGTCAAAAGTCGGACTCCCGATTAGCAAGGGTAAAAAGAAGATAGTGGAACAATCCGCAAACGATGGAAAGAGCCTACTGCAATTCAATGGTAATATTATCAAAATACTATTGAGAGAATTATTATTTAATAACAATAAAAAATAGATATAATTATGAATAAACACATAAAAATAGTTGCCTTTATCGCAACAATAATCATATTAATAGGAACATTTGTTTTTATAGGATGCAAAAAAGAAGATTTAGTAAA
>JAFZUH010000041.1 GCA_017618435.1 Bacteroidales bacterium
GCATGAAACTTATCAACAATACGGTTAGCGGTGATGCCAACAACTTGTATGTGAGAAGTAGAAACAATATTCAATTTGTAGAAACCTTTGCGGATACTTCTTCGGTAGGTGTTTATTGCGTAAGAAGTGCAACGGCTTATCCGGCATACGGCAATACGGTTTACGGTATGCGTGCCGATGACCTGTTTGCCAAAGTGGTTTATACTGGTGCTACAGCCATTAACAATGCAGATAAATTTGTAAACGACCTGACCGATGAACATGGCGAGTTCACCAGCAAAGACCATGTGGAAGTAGGCGGTTATCCGTCCAGCCCGGCCCCAATGCCTGCCCCGAGTATGTTGTCAAAGAATAGAAAAGCAGGGTCAGGTCAGGATTTGGACGCAGTGAAATGGATAGACACCTATCTGCCGATAGAATTGTTGTCCTTCGTTGGTTCTTGTCAGAATGGCATAACCACATTCAATTGGGAAACGATGACGGAAACCAACAACGATTATTTCACCATAGAGGCAAGTAGCGATGCTATCAACTACGAAGCAATTGCTACAATATCTGGTGCAGGCACCACCTCGCAAAGACAGCAATACAGTTATCATATCAATACAAATGACGGTATAATGTATTACCGTTTGAGACAAACGGATATAGACGGACAAACGGAAGTCTTTGCCCCGATAGCGGTGAAATGTGAAAATGAGGTTTCATCAGAACCTACAATCAATATCTATCCCCAACCTGCAAGAGATATGTTTGAGATAAACGTTCAAGGCGATGGCGTAGAGATAGAGCAAATGAGTTTGTACAATATGTTGGGCAGTTGTATCAAACGTCAGGTAGTGAACAGCCAGAGGGCTGCAATGAGTTTGGAAACCTTGTCATCAGGCGTTTACAATCTGCTGATAAGACTGTCGGACGGCAAACTGTACAACAGGAAAGTTGTTGTAACGAAATAATAAATAAATGTTTTAAAATGTGTGGAGTCGCAATTTATTGCGGCTCTTTTTTTATTCTCTATCATAATACAATAAACAATAAAAAAAAACGTTTTCTTTATTCCGATAATTATAGTTATGATAGAGTATATAGAAGGAAAATTAGTAGAAAAAACACCCACTTCCGCTGTGATATATTGCGGTGGAGTGGCATATATGATATGGGTTTCGCTGAATACGTATGCCCAACTGCCTCAGGAAGGGAATAATACGAGGTTGTACACCCATTTGCAGATAAAGGAAGATGCCCATGTCTTGTTCGGATTTGCCAACAAGACAGAGCGGCAGATGTTCCGTCAGTTGATTACCATTTCGGGTGTTGGTGCCTTGACGGCACAAATGATGTTGTCGTCTATGAGTGTGTCGGAATTGTCCACTTGTATTGTGGCGGGCAATGCAGGTGCCTTGCAAAGCATAAAAGGAATAGGAGCCAAGACTGCCCAAAGAATAGTGATAGAATTGAAAGACAAGTTGTCCAAATCGGATATTGTTTTTGAAGAAAACACAGTCGGTTCGAACAATACCATAAAAATAGAAGCAATAGCCGCCTTGACTTCTTTAGGTTTTAAGAAAGAGGCTGTAGAGAAAGTAATCAACAAATTGCTTGCAGATACCGCTGAAGATATGACGGTGGAAGAATTGATAAAAAAAGGCTTAAAATTATTGTAACATTGAAGAACGGCACCTCTTTCTTTGCTATTGTTTTAACTGCATTGTTGCTGATGATTGCAACAACACTGCCTGCTGTGCCTTTTGGGGTGCAGCATAACAATAACGGAAAAGAACACAGTGCCGTTAGTTGGCAGTTTTTTGTTTCGGCCACCGATAGCCCCGAAACACCTAAGGTTAAGATACCTCAAACCTATGACCCTTATGGCAAACAGCATGGCAGTCCTTGGCATTTGGCTCAGCCCTCCAATATGCAACAGGAGGTTATTTATGACCCCAAGTCAAAAACATATACATTTCAAAACAAGATAGGCTCATTGAACAACGGGACACCAGCCTCTCTCAATATGGACGAGTATTTGAATTATGATTTGGACAAATCGAAAAGAGACTATTGGCGTCAGCGGGCAGGTGCTTCTGTCGGAGGCGACCCCAGTGCCGGCATTATCCCGCAAATACGCGTACCCGGTGAGATTTTTCACAATATATTTGGTAGCAATCTTATCGAAATCCGTCCTTCGGGTTCGGTAGAGTTGTTTTTCAAATATGTGTATCAGTTTAATGACAACAAGGCATTGGATATAAAGCAAAGAAGAAATCACATGTTTGATTTCGATGCCGATATTCAATTGAATTTGAAAGCGAAAATCGGGGATAAAATCAATTATGACCTTAATTACAACTCCAAGGCTTCGTTTGATTTTGAAAACAAGTTCAAACTCCGTTATGAGGGGAAAGAAGACGATATAATCAAATTGGCGGAATTCGGTAATGTAACCATGCCTTTGCGAAGTTCGCTCATACAAGGTTCCCAAACATTGTTCGGTGGCAAATTGCAACTGCAATTCGGAAAATTGTTGCTGACAACCGTTATTTCCCAACAGGACGGACAGAAAAAAAACATTACCCTTTCGGGTGGTTCGGAGTTGAATACCTTTGATTTCAGAGCAGATGATTATGAAGAAAACAGACACTTTTTTATAGCACAATATTTTTATGACCACTACAATGAAGCCTTGGAAACATTACCTTTGGTAAATTCAAAAATAAATATTGTCCGTATAGAGGTGTGGAGAACTAATGTCGGTTCTGCTGTAACAGAAAACCGTAACATTGTGGCGATTACAGATTTGGGTGAACCCAAACCAGCCCATAGGAATATTCATACAAAAACATCAAGAGCATATCCCACCAACGATGCCAACGATTTTTTGGAAGGTATCAATCAAGACCAATTAAAAGATTTGAACACCGCTTTCAACTATTTGAAAGTATATAGGGGAGGAATGTCATCTGGAACAGATTTTGAAAAGGTAGAATCAGCACGCTTGTTGTCGCCTTCGGAATATACGGTTAATACCAAATTGGGTTTCATTTCGTTGAACACCAAATTGAATGCCGACCAAGTTTTGGCCGTTGCTTTTCAATATACACTCTTGGGTGATACAACCGTTTATCAGGTCGGGCAGTTTTCCAACGAGGTGGAAACGCCGAATTGCCTTGTGGTAAAATTGTTGAAGAGTACTGCTGTCAATACGCAAATCCCGATGTGGAAATTGATGATGAAAAATGTCTATTCTTTGAATACCTATCAATTGGCCAATGAAGATTTTCGTTTGAACATTCTTTACAGAGGCGAAGAAGGGGGCATAGCCAAAGGATATTTTTCAGATGTTGCTGAAGATATAAAAGGTGTTGCTCTTATTAAATTGTTGGGTATGGATAGGTTGAACAGACAATTGGACGCTGTTTCGGACGGTTTGTACGACTTTATCGACAATGCAGCCACAGCAGGCGGTACCATGCAGTCGTCAAACGGCAGGGTTTACTTGCCTTTGGTAGAACCTTTTGGTAAAGATTTGCGGAAAGCCATGGCATCAGACCCTGTTGCGGCAGAAAAATACGCTTTTGACTCCCTTTATACCCAAACAAAAGTTTTGGCACAACAATATCCCGACAAGAACAAGTTTTATTTGGAAGGCAGTTTCAAATCTTCGTTGGGTTCGGTGGTTTCACTGGGCATGACAAGTATTGCACAAGGGTCGGTTGTGGTTACCGCCGGCGGTATTACTTTGCAGGAAAATATAGATTATACCGTGGATTATAATATGGGAACCGTGCGTATTACAAACGAAAGTTATATGCAGTCGGGTACTCCTATCAATATTTCGGTGGAAAGTCAGAATGCGTTTTCACAGAAAAAGACAATGTTCGGTTTGAATGCCGAGTATCAGTTCAGTAAGAATTTCTTGGCAGGATTTACGGTGTTGAATTTGCGTGAACGTATTCCTGACGGAACCGTCAAGGTGGATTTTGGCGAAGAACCCATCAACAATACAATCTGGGGAATGAATTTGTCGTATCAGAAAAATTCAAGGGCGATTACAAAAATATTGAATTATCTGCCGTTTTATAGTTCTACTGCCGATTCCCGTTTCCAATTTGACGGTGAATTTGCCCATTTTGTGCCGGGGCATTCCCGCCTGATAGGCAGAGGCAAACGTGGTGAATTGTATGTTGATGATTTTGAGGCGGCCACATCGTCTTATGATTTGCGTTCCATGCTGATGTGGAAAATGGCAAGTACACCCCAAGGTCAAACCAAGGCGGGCATGTTTCCCGAAGCGGCTCCTTCTACAGGTTTGGCCTATGGATACAATAGGGCAATGTTGGCATGGCATATTGTAGACCCCATTTTTCATGACAAATCGGAATCGGGCAAATTCAACAACAGCATAGATGAAGAAGCCCGCTCGCAGATGTATTCACGAAGGGTAAAAGTGGCGGAAGTGTTCCCTAATCGTCCCGTATTGACAAGTTCGGGAGAGGATCCTTATATTTCTGTTTTTGATTTGGCTTTTTATCCGCAACAGAGAGGTCCTTACAATTATGATGCGTTGCCGTCATCATTTTCTGCCGGGTTGAATTATAACGGTACCTTGGCCAATCCCGCTTCCCGTTGGGGCGGTATTATGCGGAAACTGGATATTACCGATTTTGAAAATTCAAATATTGAATACATCGAATTTTGGATGTTAGACCCCTTTTTGGATTCCACATCACATAGCGGAGGTACATTTTATATCAATTTGGGAGATATTTCAGAAGATATATTGCGGGACGGTCGCAAATCGTTTGAACATGGTCTGCCTGCCGATGGCAGCGATGACGGCGTGGACTATACAATATGGGGAAGGGTTCCTGTCAATCAGTCTATAGTAAGTGCTTTTGACAATAGTTTGTCATCAAGAAGGTATCAGGATGTCGGGTATGACGGTTTGTACGATTCGTTGGAACGCATACATTTTGCTTCTTATTTGTCCACTTTGCAAGGCATACTTGACCCCGCTATATTCCAACAATTTTATAATGACCCGTCAGGCGATAATTATCATTATTTTAGGGGGGCGGATTACGATGCCGAAAAAACAAGCATATTGGAACGTTACAGATTGTATAATCAGGCAGACGGTAATTCTCCGACAGACAACGACCAAACCGAATCGTATTCCACGCAGGCAACTACAACGCCTAATATGGAAGATATTAACAATGACAATACGATGAGTGAAGATGAACGTTATTACCAATACGAGATGCAACTTCACCCCAATATGGTGATTGGCGAAAGTTATATCAACGACATACAGGAAAGTACGGTAACATTGCCCAATGGCAGTGTCAGACAGGTGAAATGGTATCAGTTTAAAGTTCCTGTCAAAAGTCCCGATTTGGTAGTTGGAGGCATTTCCGGTTTTAGTTCCATCCGTTTTATGCGTATGTTTCTAAAAGGTTTTGCTTCACCTGTTGTATTGCGTTTCGCCTCTTTGGAATTGGTTAGGGGTTCTTGGAGAAGATATACGGAAGATTTGAGGGAAGATGGCGGTTATCCTGTTAATATATCGGAAGAAACCACATTTAACGTTTCTACCGTAAGTTTGGAAGAAAACGCCCAACGTTCACCTATTCCATACAAAATGCCTGCAGGCGTTGCCCGTGAAAAAGCATTGGTCGGACAAAACGACAAAGAACTTGATGAACAGTCTTTGACGATGAAAGTTACCAATTTGTCAGATGGAGATGCACGGGCGGTATACAAAAACACTTCTTACGATTTCCGTAGATTTAAGGCATTGAGATGTTACTTGCATGGAGAAAAGGTTTTTGAAGAAGAATCGTTGAACAAGGGAGATGTGGTCTTTTTCATTCGTTTGGGTTCCGATTTTTCTGAAAATTACTATGAATATGTTATGCCTTTCGATTTGACGGCATGGGGGGAAACCGATACCGCACAGATTTGGCCTCAATCAAATTATATGGAAATAGATTTGCAGAAGATGATTAATGCCAAACAAGACCGCAATATGGCTGTCCGTTATGAAAATACAGTCAAAATGACAGATGTTTATTCGGTTCCCGATGGTAATAATACAATCAATGTTGTGGGTAGTCCAAATCTCGGAGAGGTGAAGATTATTATGATGGGTATTCGTAATCCGAGAAAGAAAATGTTGGCGGACAATGATGATATGCAACCTCATTCTGTGGAGGTTTGGGTCAATGAGTTGCGTTTGGGCAATTTTGAAGAAAAAGGCGGTTGGGCTGCTCTTGGTTCTATGCGTCTTGATTTGGCCGATTTGGGCGATGTGTCTGTTTCAGGTAGCATCACCACTGCAGGTTTCGGGGCTTTGGAATCGGGTACATACGATAGACAAATGGAAACAACAACCTCGCTGGCTGTTTCCACTACCTTGCAAATGGGAAAATTGCTCCCCGAAAAATGGGCGATAAATCTCCCTGTCCATTATGATTTTTCCCGCAATGTGTCCCGTCCGGAATACAATCTTTTGAATCCTGATGTTAAATTGAAAGATGACCTTAAAACATATCGTACTGCACATGAACGCGATTCCATAAAAAGACAAACCCGTTCTTTGACACAACGGCAAAACGTTAATCTTATCAATGTCAGAAAAGATAGAAATAGCGACAAAAAAGCACATTTTTGGGATGTGGAAAATCTTGACTTTTCGTATGCTTATACTGAGTTGAAAAGTTATGATGTGGATATGGAATACAACAACGAAAAAACGCATAGGGGAAGTATCGGTTACAACTATAATACAACGCCGAAAAAGTTGGAGTTTTTCAAAAAAGCACCCAAGTTCAGCAAAAACAAGTGGTTTAAAATCATTTCCGATATGCACATCAATTTGTATCCTAAAACATTATCATTCCAAACCGAAGTTTATCGTTTGTTCAATGAAAGCAAAATCAGGAACAAATCCGTTGGCGATATTATTATAGAGCCTACTTTTGTCAAGGCTTTTGAGTGGTCGAGAGATTATGTGTTGAAATGGGATATATTCCAAGCGTTAAAATTCGATTATTCCGCTTCTGTAAAATCCCGTCTTGACGAACCGCAAGGAAGAATTGATACCAAACAAAAAAAGAATGTAATTTGGAAAAGTTTTGGCAAAGGTGGCGATATGGACGACTTCTCCCAAACCATCAACATCAATTATCAATTGCCTATCAATAAAATTCCGATATTTAGTTTTATTACAGCCAATGCCCGATATAGTGCCACTTATATGTGGACGAGCAGTGCCGATGCCATTGCGTATTTGGGCAATTCGATAGAAAATTCAAATACCAAACAGGCAAATATTGTTGCAAATTTCACAACCTTATACAATCAATCTAAATATTTAAGAAAGGTTAACCAACGTACTTTCGGCGGCAGTTTGAAAGACAAGCCTATTTTGAAGGAAAAACAGGAAAAGCTAAAAATGCCCGACTTGAAAGGTCTGACCAAACAGCAACAGGATTCTGTTAGAAAAGAGTTTCAGAAAAAACAGCAGGAAACCAAAGACAAACCCAATGTGGGCAAAGAAATACTTGATAACTTCCTGCGTTTGGTGATGTTGGTTAAGAATGCTTCGTTTGTTTACACCGAAGGCAATGGAACCACCATGTCAGGCTTTATGCTAAAACCCCAATATATTGGTTTGAACAGTCAGTATAACGGTGCTCCCGGATTTTTGTTCGTCTTTGGTCATCAGGATGCCAACATCAGGTATAGGGCAGCACAAAACGGGTGGCTTACAACAAGTGATTTGCTGAATACTCCCTATGTAAGAAGACATAATACCAATATTTCGGCAAAAGTGTCTTTGGAACCTATCAAAGACCTGAAAATAGATTTGACAGCTACAAGAACATACAGTTCAATTGAACAATCGTATTTCTTGCCCGATTCCAATGGGATATACAGAGATTATTCCCAACGCAAAAATGGAGGTTTTTCCATCACAACCATCTGTGTGAATACATTGTTTGAACGAAATATAGACGGGAAATTAGCCTTGTTTAATTTTAGGAAAAAAGGAGTTACGGAGTCGGATTTGTCGGGTTTGAGCAGCAGGTATCAGAGTATGACTTTTGAAAAATTCAAAGAAAATCGTATTGTTATCGCCAAACGTTTGGCTGAATACCGTATGTCAAAACGCAGTTCCTACAATCCGGGCAGCAATGTTTATCCTGACGGATACGGACAACTTAATCAAGATGTTTTGTTGCATGCATTCTTGGCTGCTTATACGGGACGAAGTGCAGGTAAAGTGAATATAAATTCTCCGTTTACCAAAATACCGCTCCCCAACTGGAGAATTTCTTATAATGGTATCACCAAAATACCCGGGGTGAACAAGGTGTTCCAAAATATCAACATAACACATTCTTATACCTGTGTTTATCAAATAGGAGGTTATGCTACCAATGTGGCTTATATAGAAAGTGACGGCGATTTGCAAAACATAAAAGACGCTTTGGAAAATTTCATTCCGGCAACAGAGGTGGGTTCTGTTTCTATTACAGAAGCGATGAATCCTATTATCGGATTTGATTTTTCAATGAAAAACAGTTTGCAATTCAAAATGGAATGGAGAAAATCACGTACGGTAACTTTGGCGATGACCAATTTCCAAGTAACGGAAGTTACTAATGATGAACTGATATTTGGTGCGGGTTATCGTTTTAAGGACTTGAAACTAACCTTTGATTTTGCCGGTAGGAAAAAAACTACAGACGGTGAGTTGATGCTTCGGGCTGATTTTTCCATCAAAAACAACAAAACAGTATTGCGGAAACTGGAAGAAGAAACCAACATTCCATCGGCAGGACAGAATGTGCTTAATATTGCTGTCAGTGCAGAATATCAGATAACGAAGAATTTCTTGGTGAAACTTTTCTATAATCATATATTGCGTGAACCTCATTTGGCCAATCAGTTCAAAACGGTCAATATAGATGCCGGACTTAGCCTGAAAGTGATGTTGTCTAATTTGTAATATGTTGATATGTCTTATTGAAAATAATGTGCAAAGTTGTACAAAAATATTACCTTTGCTTTTGTTGAATAAATAATATAAAAAATCATGGCTCACAAAAAATTAAAGAAAGCGTTTGCTATTAGTGGTATAGTTGTTGTCGTTTTATTGGCATTGTTGATTATTATTCCCACTTTTTTCCAAAAACAGATTGTCAATTTGGCGTTAAAAGAGGCGAATGAACGGCTGAATGCCAAATTTTCTTTGGAAGATTTCAGATTGACGATGTTCCGCACTTTTCCCAATCCGACAGTAAAATTGGAAAAAGTTTGTGCCGAACTCAAAGGTGATTTTGAAGGGGATACCCTGCTGACAGCGGATAAGATATTTGTCAGCATAGATTTGTTCAGTTTTTTCTCCGATGTTTATAAAATCAATACGGTAACAATTGACGGATTAACGGCTAATTTGGTTGTCGATACCAACGGTAACGGCAATTGGAATATTCTGCCGCCCGATACCGTTGAGTCAGAGCCTTCATCGTTCGCCTTGAATATGGACAATATCCACTTGAAAGATATAGACATATTTTATTCCGATTACCAGTCGAATATGTTTGCAAGCGTGGAGAATTTGGAGTTTTCGCTCAAAGGAGACCTTTCAAGCGAGGCTACGGATTTGAAAACGGCATTGTCCTCCGACAAAGTGAACTTTAAAATGGACGGTATCAATTTTGTCAATGATGTCGAATTGGGTTTGAAAGCACACATCAATGCGGATTTTCAAAATAACAAATATACCATTGGCGACAATGAGATTAAAATAAATGCTTTGATTTTGCAATTGGAGGGTTGGCTTGCCCTTTTGGACAACAACGATATGGATATGGACATCAGATTGACGATGCCCCAAAACAATTTCAAAAATCTTCTCTCGCTTGTTCCCGCCATATACAAGAAAGATTTTAACACCATAAAAGTAACGGGCAACGTTGCTCTTTCGGCATTTGCCAAGGGTGTTTATACTGAGAACAGTTATCCTGCTTTTGGGGCGGAGTTGAATGTGGGCAATGCTTCGTTCCAATATCCTGCTTTGCCTGAAAAAGTAGAGAATATCAATATTGCAGCCAAGGTAAGCAATGCCGGAGGCAGTCTTAACAATACGATTATAAATGTGAACAAATTGCATTTGGAGATGCTCAGAAATCCGTTTGACCTTACCGCACGTGTTTCCACCCCGATGACAGACCCCAATGTAAGTCTGACTTTGAACGGCAAAGTCAATTTGGGGGACATCAAAAAGGTGTATCCTTTGGAAGAGGGGATAGATTTGCAAGGTATATTCACGGCTAATTTGGCCATCAAAGGTCTGGTGTCTTATATCGAGAAAGAAGAATATCAAAAATTTCAGGCTTCGGGCAGTTTGAATATCAAAAATGTTGTCTTGAAACAAAACAAAGTGGAATTGAATAACGATATTGCCATCTCGGAAGTGCAACTCGATTTTACGCCTGCCTATGCCACTTTGTCTAAATTTGATGCCAATGTCGGCAGAAACGATGTTCATATTAATGGTAAAATAGAAAATTACATTCCTTTTGTTTTCAGCGATGGAACTCTGAAGGGCAATGTGCAGATTGCTTCAAATTATCTTAACATAAACGATTTGTACACTTCTTCACAAGAGGCGACTACGGCAGAAGAAGAGTCGGAAATGGCTTTGATTGTCCTGCCCGAAAATTTTGATATTCGTGCTAAGGCGACTATAGGGGAACTCGTTTACGACAGAATAGACATGAAAAAAGCCCTTGTCGCCTGTCAGTTGAAAGACAAAAAATTGACCATATCCGACTTGAAGGCCAACTTGTTTGCCGGCAGTATCGGCATCAACGGCTCCTATTATACGCCCAATGCCTTGCGGGGCGATGCTGATGTGAATATTGACATTAAGAATATTTCCACCAAAGAATTGTGCCAATCGTTTACGATGTTTGATAGGTTTATGCCCGTTTTGTCCAATTTGGACAGCCGCGTTTCGGTGAAATTGGATTGTGAAACCGCATTGAACGAAACGATGTCTCCAGATTACAATACCATTAACTCTCAAGGAAGACTCACTTTGACCGATATTGACCTCAAGGGCTTGGATGTGGTCAATCAGGTGATAGAACAGATTAAGATGGATAAACTGAAAACTATTAGGATAAAAGATTTGTTGGTAACATATACCATCAAAGAAGGGCAGTTGCAAACCAAACCTTTCGGTTTTAATGTAGATAAGGCCAAAGTGAACGTGGAGGCCGGCAGTGTGGGCTTGGACAAATCGTTGCATTATACCGCTGTGGTTAGTTTGCCGACTTCAATTATGGGCAATCAGGCCATAGGTTTTGCCCAAAATCTGATAGACCAAGTCAATGCCAAAGGGGCTTCTTGGTCGTTGGGCAATACGGTTGATTTTGCCGTCAGCGTGGGCGGAACGATGACAAAACCGAAAGTTACAGTTGGCTTGAACAAGGCACGTTCAATGAAAGAATTGTCCGAACAGATAACCGAAAAGGTGGAAGAAGTGAAACAACAGGTGGTTGAACAAGCCAAAGCAACGGTAAACAAAGCCTTGGAAGAAGCCCAAGCACAAGCCGACAAACTGGTGGCTGCTGCCCAACAACAGGCCGATGCTTTGATAAAAGCACAAAAAGCCGCTAATGAAAAAATTCTTGCCGAAGCCAAAAGTCAAGCCGATAAGATGGTGGCTGAAGCCAAAAATCCATTAGAAAAAATTGCCAAACAAAAAGCCGCTGACCTCGTTTTGCAAAAAGCACAGCAAACAGCCGATGAGCAAACGGCGGCAACGCAAAAAAAAGCCGACCAGTTGATTGCTGACGCCAAAGCAAAAGGAACCGAACTCATCAACAAAGCAAAAGCCAATTGATAAATTTTCCTCACCCCCGCCCCCTCTCCACATTGGAGAGGGGAGGGCTCGTTTTTCGATATATATTTTTTTGTAGGGATGTCGTATTACGGCAGCCGTTGTTTTGTTTTTTTATTTCTCATTCAAAAAAAGTGCGGGTTAGAGTTATTTTCGTAAAAAATGTGAAACTTGGAGCGGGAAAAACTGCATGGAAAAATGGGCGGGCAAGTTAAGGAGTCCGAATTTTTGAAAAATTATCTCTGCCACATAAATCAACCTAACCTATAAAACAAATAATGGGTTTGCAGTTTTAGCGAGAAGTTTCCCCATTTTTAGAAAATGTTTCTATCCGCGAAACCTTTTCTTTGCAACACTTTCTTTGGGGTTATCAAAGAAAGTGTTATAAAATCGGAAACATTCTAAATCGCATTTTTTCAGGTGAAATTTTCCTCACCCACAACCTCTCTCCAATGTGGAGAGGGGAGCATTTTGAAAATAATATATTGTAGGGACGAACGCAGTACGTCCGAATAAAAACTTTGCCCCTGTGGGTACGGC